>NZ_JAQMSE010000054.1:0-37729 GCF_028330045.1 Aphanizomenon sp. CS-733/32 | reverse complement strand
TGCAGCCTACAAAACAAAAAACAAATCTCAAAACCAAAGAACCGTGGGGCGCACGGTCTTAAAGCTCAGTTAATGTCCTCATAGAGGAGTCACTGAGAAGCCCACACTCACCTGAAAGGGAGTGTGTGGAGTACGTCACTGATATGAAGTCAATATGAATCACCTTAACTTCGATATATGGTAGGGGTAAAGCAAAAGCTCATTGGTGCCAACTTAACGTAAAACCCTTAATAAATAAGGAGGAGAACAAGAGCGATGGCGAGGAATGAACTGGCATAGGCGATTCCTAGGTCGCCCTTCGCGATCGCATTTGTGGTGCGGGCATCTTGCCCGCTAGAATTATACAAACTAAATGCACAACAGCTTACCCCCACCTGAATCCTTGCCAATCCAAAATCCAAAATCCAAAATCCAAAATTGGATGACCGAACCATGTTAAAATACATCTCGCATATAAAAGCTGTATTTGATTATTAGGTGGATTTAAACAAACATGGAAGCAGCACTATTACTAGCAAAATTGCCTGAAGCTTACCAAATCTTCGACCCCTTGGTAGATGTATTACCTGTGATTCCCGTCTTCTTCTTGTTACTTGCTTTTGTTTGGCAAGCAGCAGTGGGCTTCAGATAAATTACCCATCTCCAACTTTTTGGACAGGTAACATCCACCTGTCCTATTTTTTTGGTAGAATTAATATTTCTTAATATTCTGCAATAAATCAATATAATTAATCCAGTCACATCCTCAATCACCAGCAATCTACTATGGGAAACATCAAATTTGTCAAAGAGAATCGAGAAATAGTCGTCGCCAAAGGTGCTAATCTTCGACTAAAAGCCGTAGAAAATGGCATTGATATTTATAAATTTTTCAGCAAAATCACCAATTGCGGAGGCGCTGGACAATGTACCACTTGTGTTGTCCAAATTGTCGAAGGACTAGAAAACCTATCTCCCCGCACGGAACTAGAAAACCGCAAATTCAAAAACAAGCCTGACAACTACCGTCTAGCTTGTCAAACCCTAGTGAACGGACCTGTTAGCGTCATCACCAAACCTTAAAGCCAATAAAAGATTTGGCTTCACTCTGTCATCTATGATGCTATTCTGGAATAGTTGACTCGAAATTACACAAAAGGCTATCTTGCTATGCAAGTTAATGATTTGGGTTTCGTAGCGAGCATTTTGTTCGTATTAGTACCCGCGGTGTTTTTGATCATGCTTTACATCCAAACCTCCAAGACTGAAGGTTAATTGACAGCTTTGCGAACAGCTATTAGCTTTTGTGAGCAATTTAAAATCGGTGGAAAAGACAGTTAATATCTGGTCTATAAAATAAAAACCCCCCTAAACTAAATATAGTGCAGGGGTTTTTATTTAGGGGTTGGTGATAGCGTAGCGTGGCGTTAGCAATATAAACCTAGAACTGAGATATATCAAGAGTTTGAAAGTAAAAAAGGTGAAACAAGTGCCAGGAATAAGCGTTGAAACTACCAAAACCCTATCACTTGACCAAATTCAAGAGTATTCTTCTCTTCTGCTAATTCTGACTCCTGACTCCTGACTCCTGACTCCTAGCTCTCACAGACAAATTTTATGGCTTACGCCACGCTTCGCTATCAGCAAACCCTATTAGGGCTTGCTAATACGAAGACACTACCCAGTAGTACGTGCCAAAAGCACCGGGCAGGTAGCATTAACACGAACATAATCAGATAAAGATGAGCCAATTAGCCGATCTATATCAACAAAACTCTTAGCAATAGATGGGCGACGGTCCGGAGAACCAATCAATAATAAGTCTATATTCAACTCATTGGTTAAACGACAAATTTCTTCTCCTGGTTTACCACTGCTAGTAACACAACGCACAGCTACAGATTGTCTCTCAGCTTCTGCTAAAGCCATTCCCAAAACAGAATTCTTCTCTGGTTTGAGGTCAGTAATACCTGATAATTTACCACCTAAATCTGCATTAACATTAGCTAAAACCAATTGTCCGCCCGTAACACCCCGGAGTAAGAACAAAGCTAAATTTAAGCAATTTTTAGCAGCATCAGAATTATCCATTGCCACCATAACGCGCTTAATGTTCTTGACATAAATGTCATCTTTCACCAGCAACATGGGACGGGAAGATAATTGAAAAACGTACTGACTGACAGAATTAGAGAAAATTGATTGTAGTCGCTTCATCCCCCGTGAACCCATAATAATCAAATCAGCTGCCATTTCGTCAGCGACTTGACAAACCACATCCTTGGGATCACCTTGACGTAAAATCGAAGAAACTTGGCTGGGGTCTAAGTTTAAATATTGAATAGCCTTAGCCAGAATTTTGCCCCCTTCTTCCCATTTGTCCGTCATTACAGACGCGGTGCTTTGTGGAGTAACAACGTGGAGAACGGTGACTTTTGCGCCTCGAAATGAAGGGAGTTCTTTCAAGTTCTTGAGCATTTCTTCCGCGTGTCCCAAACCGGAGACAGCCAACAAAATTTTTTGGATCATTTTTCCGTCTTTGTCGTGAAGGTTTTTGTGGTTTTTGCTGCTAGTATTGAGCTATGGCTGCGTCAGGCAAGCGATCAGAATATTCTTCATGATGTGCTAAATAACCAAGTTGAGTATTTAGGCATAAATTAACTGATTAGCAGCAAAACTAATACCAACAAGCAAAAGAGTTATTAATGTTAAGTTTTTGTATGCCTAATTACGTGAAGTGACAACTAGGTTGCCTATCATTAAGCATACAGCTAATTGTGTCCGATAAAATTAATAAAATCTGATGTTGGTTATCATTTGTAATCTATATTAATTTTTTTTAATTTAAGTTAAGTAGGTGGACATTAAAAATTATTGTGATGACAAGGGAACAGGGAACAGAAAAAACTCATATTTTTAAACTCGAGATATAAATAATAACACTGTTTTTCCGATCTACGCATCTTTTAAAAACATCTTTTTTTTGACTGAAACTCTAAACAATACAAGTAGGTGAACACAATAAAACCAATCTGTGTAAAGAAAAGTAAAATCGCCCAAACCCTCTTCACTCTTGCTTCTTGCATGATTGCCTCTTGCCTTCCCATAACGACGATTTTCCGTAGAGAGCTTTAACTTTATGTCCCCAAATTATAATTCCATAAAAATAATTAGCATTGCCACAATAGTATTATCTTTAAACGCTTGTAGCAGCAACCAAAATACACCTCAACTAAAAATCAATAGCGAGTCTTTAAAAGTTGCCATTCCTAACAATCAAGTGAATCTCAAATCACAACTACCAGCTAAAGTTGAAACCCTGAATTTTACCGTTCCTGCTAAATATCAGGCAAAAACCGTTTCTAAAGTCGCGCCTAGCAACAAAGAGAAAGTCATTGCTTTAACAATTGATGATGGTCCCTGGCCAAAAACCACCGCAGAAATGTTAGATATCCTCAAACAAAATCAGGTAAAAGCTACATTCTTTTGGGTAGGAAGTGCTTTACAAGAAAACCCCGAAATTGGTAAACGAGTTGTCGCTGAAGGTCACGCTATTGGTAATCATACTTGGCATCATTGGTATCGAAAGATGGATGAAGCTACAGCCAAAAGTGAAATTGAAAAAACAAATGAATTAATTTATCAAACTACAGGTGTCAAAACATCTTTTTTTCGTCCCCCAGGAGGCTATTTAAACAACGGATTAGCTGCTTATGCTAAAAGCCAAAAAAACTCCGTTGTCTTATGGTCAGTGACTTCGGCAGACACCGATCCGCGGGCAAAATATCAAGTATTTGTGAAAAATGTTCTCAGAGATGCTAAACCAGGGGCTATTGTCTTAATGCACGATGGTGGCGGGAATCGTGAAAGAACCGTGAAAGCCTTGCCAGAAATCATCAGCGGACTCAAACAGCAAGGCTACCGATTGGTTACAGTTCCTGAACTTTTAGAAATGCATTAATGACGGGGAATTTTGGATTTTAGATGAAAAAAATTTGGCATAAGTCCCCGTCCTTCCTCTTATTCCAGGGTTGCTTGCATATCCATCCAAAACCTCTCAGCAAATGTCACGGTCGGGTGAACAGGTGCTTTAGGTAATTTCCGTAAAAGCATCCCAGCTTCAGCCGGGATTTTATCACCTTTGCGAGAATTACATTTTTCGCAAGCTATGACTACGTTATCCCAAGTATGTCGGCCGCCTTTGGATCGGGGAATGACATGATCTAGGGTGAGATGTTTGTTAGTACCGCAATATTGACAACTACTATGATCTCGTCGTAAAACCTCCCGACGATTGACTGGGGGGATTTTCCACATTCGTTCCGTTGCCGCAACTTTTAAGCGAATGTGTTTGGGTACAGAGAGGACGAATCTGGATGAGTGAATTAACCAACCGCCTTCTGTAGAAAATTCTAATGGTTCAGCTTTATTGCTGACCAGCAACACTATCGCCCGCTTGACATTTACCCGACACAGTGGCAAGTAATTCTGGGAAAACACGACCACAGATTGCTCTAATACTTGGATTGCGCTTGTCACAGCCTGACTCCTTATAAAAAAACCCCCACTTTCTGTCGGAAACATTGCGGGGGTTAACAATTGACCTGATGGTTTTTCGTCTTATTTTGGTACAGCATTTTTCTGCTTGTACCTTTTATTTTTTGCCCTTGATATTGGCTATCCTCGCCCATAAATAAATTCTCCACGTTCCCAGCAGCAAATTCCCAACTGCCGAGGCATTGGGTTGCTTGTGAAGACGTGGAGATGGGATAAATGGATTTCACAGAAAATTTCACTTATTGAACATTCCTTTAAACATACTACACTTGTATTACTATCCTGTCTATACCTATAAGGAGAAAAAATCATGCAGATCATTACACGCACCCCAACAACTGATATGGAAGTTACCAGTATCCGTCTAGAACGGGAACTGAAGGAGAAACTCAAAGATATAGCTGGCAATCAGGGATATCAGTCTTTAATTCGAGATATCCTTTGGAATTATATCCAGCAAAAATCAGGTGAATGGAAACCCCGTTTTTCTAAATCTGATATTCGCGCTAGTATTGCTGCTGTAGCACAACAAGATGACCGCTGTGTACTTACAGGTAAATTAATTGAATCGCAACAGTCAATGTTATTAGGACTGACTAGGAATGGTGATATAGTTCCTCTGAGTCTGAAGAGTTTGGTTGATTAGTCGGCAGTTTTAGTTAATTTTGCCCAGCCGCTACCTTAGTAACTGGGTAAAATACTAATTTTTAGATTTATTTAAGACAATTGTACGGATCAGGTCAGGTTTCCCGTGTTAATTCGGATGTAAAAGTTGATATTTCTAGGTTAATTATAGAGTAATTACGGTTTATATCTAGTTAGAGGCAGGATAAGCTAAATGCCAGACTCGCACAAGATCAAATTTTCAAATATTATTTTCACTATCACTAAGTAGGTTAGCGTTGAAAATCGTCGTTATGGCAAGGCAAAAGGCAAGAGGCAAGAGTGAAGATGGGTTGGGCGATTTGGCTTTTCTTTACACAGATTGGTTTTATTGTGTTCACCTACTTATTAGTTAGTTTGTGAGATCCATTATTTAGAAAACCTCCCCAGCAGCAAATACTCAATGTTAAGGCAAATTTAGTAGGAACATGGACAAAAAAACTTCTGTTTACATATCCAGGAAAGCCAATCATGACTAATAATTGTGAAGATGAAAATACTAGTAATTCTGCTTCTTTATCTGCCATTAAGGAGTTTCCTCATGGGATATTAATGCCCTTAGAAAGTCAAGGTAAGGTTTTAGGATTTGTAGTTTTACAGCAAGCAACTACTCGTAATTGGGAAACAGCAGACTTAAATTTAATAGAAATGCTTTGCGCTCAACTAAGTGATGCTGTTATTCAACCCCAAACATTGCCACAAGTGCAAACTTTAGCAGATGAATGGACTGAAGAACTCAAGCGTAGTTTGGAAGTTCAAGCGAAATTGTATGAAAGAACTAGGCAATACGTAGAACAACTACAACAATTAAATGAACTTAAAGATGAATTTGTCAGCAATATTAGCGATCGCTTGCGCTGTCCTCTGACAAATATGCTGATGTCTATCCATAATTTACGTTTACCAGGAATATCCCCAGAACGTCAAGACCGATATTTAAACATCTTGGAGTCAGAATGTACTAAAGAAATTAACTTAATCAACGACCTGTTAACCCTGCAAAAACTAGAATCTCATCAAGAATCACCGCAATTTGAAGGTCTAGACTTAAATGCTAAAATTCACACCCTCCTCATGTCCTTTGATCAGCAACTTACAGATAAAGAATTAAGTATTGCCGTAGAATTACCGAGTCAGCCGATAAAGTTGCCAACAGAAGTCGAGAGTTTCGACCGAATTATACAAGAATTATTAACCAATGCCTGTAAATACTCGGAGCATGATACAATCGTCCGCGTACAAGTCACTCCCCAAATTACAGGGAAACTCGATCAGGTCATTATTAAGGTAACAAATACCGGACAGGGAATATCTGGAGAAGAAGCGGCTTATATATTCGATAAATTTCGGCGTGGTAAAGGGCGCTGGATTCCCGGAACTGGTTTAGGACTGGCTTTGGTGAAGTCTTTAGTGCAACATCTCAATGGTGTAATTACTGTGGAGAGCATTCCTATCCTCAATTCTCAACTCAGTGAAATTACTTTTACGCTCACGTTTCCTTTATCCTTCCCCCAGTTAACTGATATGGGAGGAGTCAGGAGTCAGGAGTCAGGAGTCAGGAGTCGGAAAAAAGAAAAAGAAGAAGGAGAAGGGAAGAAGGAAGAGGGAGGACATTAGACCTAAATCTTTACCTAGTACAACACGGCGTAAATAAATCAACCATTATCAATCGCCAAAAAGCTTGCTCAGTATTAGTTTTGACTTTTGACTTTTGACTTTTGACGAACGCCTTGCGGTACTAGCTACTTACTTTTTGCCTATTTTCTCGATAATTGTTAATTTTATGAGGGATTTTACCAACAAAAATAGACAAAAAGCACATAGACAAAAAATGGCGATCGCCCAACTATGATACTTGGCGATAATTAAGATTAATCCCGTCAAGAGACTAAATCCTGTTAAACAAGCATAAATTAAGGTTTTGATGGCCAGATAAATTCGTCCTAATAGGCGATCGCTTTCAACATTTTTAACTCTTAATTGTAACTCTCCCCTTTCAACTCTTTCCTCTAATTTTTTGACTAAAACTGCGGTTTTATTCGGTTTTGTCAGTTGATATTGAATAAAATCCCTAGCTTGATGGCTTAATTGAGCGATAGTGTTTCCTTTACTTTTTGTGACTGCTAGACTTTTGATAAATGTTTGGGATAATACTGTAGGATTATATTCAGGCTCTAAAGTTCTCGCAATACCGTCCAATGTAGTTATGGCTTTTAAAATAAATGTCATTTGAGCAGGTAAGCGAAATGGTTGCTGTTCAAACATTTCATAAAGCTCAATTTTTACCTGACTCAATGCTTTAATATCTAAAGGTTTATCGGTGAATTTATCTAATAGAAATGTGACTAATCTTTTGACTGGAGTCATATCTGGGATCGGTTCAAGTAATCCCATCCTCATTAAAGTATTTACTACTTCACTACTATCCTTTTTTAAAATAGCAAAAAAAGTTTTAATCATCTCCTCCTTATTCAAAGTTCCGACTTCTGCCATCATGCCAAAATCATAGAAGATAATACTCCCATCTGAATTGACAGCCATATTCCCTGGATGGGGATCAACTTGGAAAAAACCATCTTGTAATAGTTGCTTTAGATAACAACAAATCCCCGTTTCATTTACCTGGTGAATATTGATTCCACAAGCTTCTAAAGCCGCCTTATCATTGATTTTAATTCCTGGTTTATATTCTAAAGTTAATATTTTGGTCGTTGTATATTGCCAATAGACTTTAGGAACAATAATTCGCGGATATCCACGAAAATTTTCTCTAAATTTATCAGAATTTTTCCCCTCTTGAATATAATCAATTTCTTGAAACAGCAAATCAAAGAACTCATTGTAAATTGATTGTAAATTATACTTTCTTACTCCAGCAAAATATTTATTGCCAAACTTAATTAACTGTAATAATATTTTAAAATCTAAATTAAATAAAGCATCTAAACCGGGACGTTGGACTTTAACAACCACCTCTTCATTAGAGTATAATCTCGCCTTATGAACTTGACCTAAACTAGCAGCAGCCAAAGGATTAAAATCAAATTCTTTATAGATAAATTGGACAGGTTTACCTAATTCTAATTCAATCATCTTAATTGCTTCTTGACTACTAAAAGCCGGAACCTGATCCTGTAAAGTTCCCAAAGCTTCTATATATTCTAAGGGCAATAAATCGGCACGAGTGGACAAAGTTTGACCAATTTTAATAAAAGTAGGACCTAAATCAATTAAAGTATTCACCAACCAAGTAGCGCGGTTTTTCTTATGTTCTAAAGAATCTTGAGGAAAAATACTATCCCACCACAGAAATAACATAAATTTAGCCGCAGCCCTGAAAATGTCTGTTTTTCGGGCTAAGGTAGAATACTTAGTTTTTTGCCAACGAAACTTTTTAGACCTTGCCATCATAAATATAAACAAAAATTGATGTCTGCATGATTGATTTCCTATAATAACTTTTTTTAAACCGTAGGGACTTCCATTCCATATCACTTAATTTATTCTTATCAGAGTAGGGTGTGTCAGATAGAGGAAATTTGTTTTTTGTCAAATTATCGGGTCTGACGCACCCCCCAACAGATAAAATCCACATTACATATTTGGTAAACTTGGTCAGTGCGTAAGCCTATAGTTTAACTATAGTTATTGAATTGTGACATTAGTAGCGATCGCCAAACAAATTTGAATATAATCCTTAATTTTCCCAGACAGCCCGCATGGCAAAGCCATATTCAGTATAGAATTTTCCTAGTTTAATGTTTAAACTCCTTACCTTTGCACCTTTGCGTGAGGATAAATTTATTAAGATTGGAAATATTTATTCCTGCGTTTGTATCACTATAAAAGAACTACAGAAATGTTAAAAGGGACAGAAAAAGAATTTTACTCTTTTTCTATCCCTTTGATAGTACCCCCAAGGGAATTCGAATCCCTGTTACCTCCGTGAAAGGGAGGTGTCCTAGGCCTCTAGACGATGGGGGCTTGTTTCTCTTCACTTTCAACAATATAGCGGGTTTTTTTGAGAATGTCAAGAGGTTTTGGAAAGATTTTTTTTAGCCGTAGGATCAAGGGGTAGGACGAATATCTAGCTGTTGCCCCTTGCCTTTTGCCAAAAGAAATAATCAGACTACAATTTTTGTAAACTTAATGTTTATGATTCTTTAGAGAGGATTTTGAAATCAATGGCTCAAAATCTACAACATGGAAGCACCTTTTGAAATCACCCTCCAGATGGTGATCACTGTTTTTGCAGGCATTACCGCCCAGGTAATGGCTGCATATTTCAAATTACCTAGTATCGTGTTACTACTCCTATTAGGCATCCTGTTAGGGAAAGACGGGCTGGGAATATTACAACCCCATTTACTAGGAACAGGATTAGAAGTGATTGTTTCCCTAGCAACAGCAATCATTTTGTTTGAAGGAGGACTCAAATTAGATCGACAGGAGTTGGGCAAAGTTTCCCTCAGTCTCCAGTTACTCGTCACCTTGGGAACTCTAATCACCCTACTAGGGGGAAGTCTGGCCGCGCACTGGCTAGGGGAGTTTCCCTGGAATATAGCAGTGCTTTATGCGTCCATTGTTGTTGTCACCGGACCGACCGTAATTGGTCCATTAATTCAACAAATTAACGTAGATAGACAAGTCGCAACGCTATTAGAAGGTGAAGGAGTTTTAATAGATCCCGTGGGAGCTATCCTGGCTTACGTTGTCCTGGATACGATTTTAAACGGCGATAGGGACCCAATTAATGCCATTATTGGTCTAATTTTACGTTTCGCTGTGGGTGCGGGCATTGGTGGCGTTGGTGGATACTTGATGAGTTGGATGTTCAAACGCGCCAATTTCATCTCTTTTGAACTGAAAAATTTGGTTGTACTGGCGGTTTTATGGGTGTTGTTTGCCCTAGCGCAAATGATTCGCTCTGAATCAGGAATTATGACCACAGTAGTAGCAGGTGCGGTGTTTGCTAACTCCTCAGTTCCCGAAGAGCGGTTATTGCGAAGCTTTAAAAATCAACTGACAATTCTCAGCGTTTCTGTATTATTCATCCTCCTAGCGGCTGATTTATCCATTGCCAGTGTCTTCGCTTTAGGTTGGGGGAGTTTATTCACGGTTTTGGTGTTAATGTTTGTCGTTCGCCCCATTAACATTATTTTGTGTACTTGGAATAGTGATCTAAATTGGCGACAGAAACTATTTTTAAGTTGGGTTGCACCCAGAGGTATAGTTTCCGCATCTGTAGCGTCTTTATTTGCGATTTTACTGACCCAGCGGGGCGTGAATGGTGGTGATTCGATTAAAGCTTTGGTGTTTTTGACAATTATTATGACGGTTTTTTGCCAAGGTTTAACCGCTGGCTGGTTGGTTAAATGTTTGCGAATTACTTCTAAAGATGCAACTGGGGCGGTAATTGTCGGCTGTAACCCCCTGGGTTTATTAATTGCCCGCTTTTTTCAAGAACGGGGAGAAAGTGTGGTGATGATTGATACTGACCCGGAACGGTTGGCTCAGGCTGAAGCCCAAAATTTGCGGGTGATTGCCAGTAGTGCTTTAGATGGGGAAATACTGGAAGAAGCTGGTATTGGTTCGATGGGGACTTTTTTAGCCATTACTAGCAATGGTGAGGTGAATTTTGTCTTAGCTCAACGGGCTGCTGAGGAATTTAATCCTCCCCGGGTTTTAGCTATATTTCCCCATCATCCCCAAGGTTCTCCTTTGGTTAATAGTAAGGTTGATCAAGCTTTTGTCTCTGATTTAGCGGTAAAAACTTGGAATGAATATTTGATGAATGGACAGGTGAAATTAGGAACAACGACACTAAATGCGGCGGAATTTGACTCTCAACAAGAACATATCCAAGAAAAAATTCGAGAGGGGATTTTAGTACCACTATTGTTGGAACGAGAAGAACGGTTACAGGTGATGTCTGCAAGCCAACAGTGGGAAATAGGCGATCGCATTATCTATCTATTATATGATGCCCGTCCTAATTTGTTAAAACTTCTCTCTGGCGCTAGTCAATCTACACCGTTAACTATGGAAACTTTGGCAGAGGTTGAGGAAGTAAAAGTTAAACAAGTTTAGATTTTAAGTCAGGAGTCAGGAGTCAGAAGAAAGAAATTTCCGACTTTTCCTATACCTAAATGTGCAATTTTAAGATTCAATAGTTTATCCCCATAATCTTCTTCCTGCTTTTCCTTGTAATCTTTCGTGGGTATCTTTTAGTAAGGTGGGAATATCTAAATTTTCTGGACATTTGGGTAAACAATCACCACATTCTGTACAACGGTTGGCTTTCATTCCGGGAAACCAATGTCCGGCATTTTCAAACATTCCATAACGATATTTACCATAATCTGTCATATCATAAGCTACGGCTAAATTTCGTAATCTTAAAACTTCGGGAATATGAATATTTTCTGGGCAAGGTAAACAGGCATAACATTGACTACATTTATCGGTTAATAAGACATGATTTTGCTGATTTTCTAATTTTTCAAAAATATCAATTTCGGCTTTTGTTAATTCATTTTCATGATCAAAAAGTTCTGGAGATATTACTAACTCTTCTGGTTTTGCTGGTCCTATACTCAAAGTATGAATGCGGTGATCACTCAGCAAAAACCGATAATTTAAATCTAATGGTGTCAAGGGGTGACAGAGTTCTTTTAAAGCTTGGGGTGGAGTATATAATTTTCCGCCTTTATCGGCAGGAGAAATAATAAAAACGCCCATATCTTTCTCTTTTGCTAACTGAATGGCGGGGGCATTATGTTGAAAAAAATAGTAATAATGGAGATTAATAAATTCAAAAAGATTTGTATTTATTGCTGCTAAAATTACATCTAATGAACCGTGAGTGGAAAAACCAATATGTCGCACTCTCCCATCATTAATAGCTTCCTCAACAGCTTGCATACAGCCATTTTTAGCTTGTACCCATTCTAAATGTTGCCAAGTATTTAATCCATGAATTCCTAAACAATCCAGATAATCTAAATTCAAGCGATTTAAAGATTCATCAATATCCCGACTCATAGAATCAGCATCAGGTGTCGGGGAAATTTTGGTAGTCATGTGAATTTGACTGCGAGGTACTGATAAACCAGCTTTTATCGCTTTACCTAAATATGCTTCACTCTCACCGTAACCTCTAGCAGTTTCTAAATGATTAATTCCTAAAGATAAAGCTTTTTCTAGAAGTTGTTGGACATTCTCGCTATCAGTTAAACAGCGCATTGTTCCCAAAGAAAAAACAGAAAGATATAAATTAGTTTTACCAAAACGACGATATTGCATATAGTAACTAACAAAGCCAACAATTATTTGTCTGTTGAATCCGTAAAAATAGCACAGAAAACAGATTTCTGTGCATAACCGGGAAACGCTATAGTTAACCTGACCTGAGTTCGACATAGGATAATTTTTGGAAAACTGCCCCAAGTATAAGTCTCAAACCCTTATTCTCTCCCTCTTAAAAATCATAACTCCGTTCGCGTAGCGTCTTTGAAGGAGAAACTCCGAACTCAGGTTAACCTGGAGGCCAGGACATAGGACGACGACCAAGGATGTGTATATGTAGGTGATGAACTGTTTGTCCACCATCAGCGCCAGTATTCATAACGACGCGATAACCGTTTTCTAGTCCTGCTGCTGCTGCAACTTTCTGAACTGTTAATAATAGATGTCCTAAAAGTGCTGCGTCTTCTGGTTCAGCGGTAGCGAGGCTGACTATGGGTTTTTTGGGAATAACGAGGATATGAACTGGTGCTTGGGGGTTAACATCTGTAAAGGCTAGGGCTAAATCGTCTTCATAAACAATATTCGCGGGAATTTCTTTACGAATGATTTTGCTGAAAATGGTTTCTGTATTTGGACTCATGCAGTTTTACTTACTCATTTGTTAAAGAGTTTCATAGAAAGTTACCACACAATCAAAGAAACCCCTATGAACTAGATTAACCTATTACGAGACACACTAAAACCACACTAGGAATGGCATGGAGCGCGTCTAAGCTTTTTAGCGTTTTTTTAAAATGAACTACATTTTTTTATCTCACGCAGAGGCGCAAAGGAAGAGAGAAACAAGAGTGTGGTTTAGAGGATGTTTGAAAAGGTAATGCTACAACTGATAAACTTTTCCCTAATTGATATGTTTAAATTTATCAAGATAAAAAATTCGTAATTGATAATTCTTGAAATTACGAATTACAAATTACGAATTACGAATTAAGCTGTCAGTTTAGCTAATGCCTTTTCTACAGCTTTTAATGCTTGCTTGATTTCTGCATCTGTGACAATGAGAGGAGGAACAAACCGCACGACTTTAGGACCTGCAGGAACAAGTAATAAACCTGCGTCCATAGCAGCTTTGACGACTTCAGGGGCCGTTAAAGGAATATCGGCTTTGATTTCCATGCCGTTGATTAAACCCCAACCGCGCACTTCTGAGATATGCTGAGGATATTGACGAGCGATCGCTCTTAATCCTTCTCGTAAATGTGCGCCCTGTTCTCTGACATTCTCTAAAATATTCTCTTTTTCCAAAGTCTCACACACACTCAGCGCCACACCACAAACAAAGGGATTACCGCCAAATGTACTTGCGTGTTCTCCTGGTTGGAAAATATCGCAGAATTTCTTACTCATCATCGCACCGATGGGAATACCACCGCCCAAACCTTTCGCACTGGTGAAAATATCTGGTTCTACTCCCAAATGTTCATAACCCCATAATTTGCCACTGCGTCCCATTCCAACCTGTACTTCATCAAAAATCAACAAAATACCGGTTTCGTCGCAAATCTCCCGTAACCGCTTAAAGTAGGCAATATCCCCAGGACGAACGCCACCTTCCCCTTGCAATGGTTCAATTAAAATTGCCCCTACCCGATAATTACCTTCATCTAATTCAGTAACAGCGGCTTCCACTGCTCTAATATCGTTGTAATTTATATAGTGGAAACCAGGAACTAAGGGATCAAAATGCTTTTGATACTTTGGTTGTCCAGTGGCAGTCACGGTGGCTAAAGTCCGTCCGTGAAAACTGGCATGGGCAGTTAAAATGATCGGGTGGGCAATTTCTAGGATGGTGTGGGCATATTTCCGCGCTAGTTTAATGGCTGCTTCGTTGGCTTCAGCACCAGAATTGCAGAAAAATACTCTATCCGCACAGGAATGATTAACAATCCATTTCGCTAACTCACCCTGTTCAGGAATATAGTACAAATTAGAAACATGATGCAATTTCTGGATTTGTCTAGTTACAGCCTCTACCATTGCTGGATGGGCGTGTCCTAGAGTACAAGTGGCAATACCCGCGACAAAATCCAGATATTCATTGCCCTGACTATCCCAAACACGGCAACCAGCACCCCGTTCTAAAGCCAAAGGAAACCGTCCATAAGTAGACATGACAGCCCCATCAAAGCTATCAACATCAAAAGGTGTAGATGGCATAATACCTGACTCCGGGGGGTTCGTGGCTTGTTCAATTAGAGTTTGCACGCTCACTACCGCTACTCCTGAAAAGCTTGTATCGTAATACTCTACTAGATTCTCGCAAATCTTTCAAAATTTTTGATAACTTCTGACTCGGTGACTCCTAATTCTTAATTGCCTGTGTATTCTACTCTTGAACAAAAATATCAACGTATTCAAAAGGAGTTAATGGCTGGGGCGCTTGCTTTAGCTGGTATTTTCCTAATCGGGACTCTATGGTATTCCCTGGTTGAGGGCTGGAGATGGGAAGATGCAGCTTATATGACTGTGATTACTTTGGCAACTGTCGGTTATGGAGAAACTCATCCATTGGGTAGTCGGGGGCGGTTGTTTACGATTGCTTTGATTTTAATGGGTGTGGTCAATCTTGGTTATATTGTCAATAGATTTACAGCCGCAGTCATTGAAGGTTATTTTCTAGAAGGAATTCGACTCCGACAACAAAGGCGTTTAATGGAATCATTATCAGGACATTATATTATCTGTGGATTTAGTCGCACTGGGCGACAAATTGCTAAGGAGTTTCAGGCTGAAGCTGTTTCTTTTGTGGTGATTGATTCGGAACTAGAATCTGTCCAAAAAGCCCAGGAAATTGGTTATACTGTTTTTCAAGGTGATGCGACATTAGATGATACTTTGTTAAAAGTTGGCGTTACTAAAGCAATTTGTATTGTGGCGGCTTTACCTTCAGATGCGGAAAATTTATATACTGTTCTCTCAGCAAAAACTCTGAATCCAGATATTCGGGCGATCGCTCGCGCTAGTACAGAAGAAGCTGTACAAAAGTTACAGCGTGGTGGTGCAGATGCCGTAATTTCACCGTATATTACTGGCGGCAAACGCATGGCAGCAGCAGCTCTCAGACCGCAGATTTTAGACTTTGTGGATGGGATTCTCTCTGGTGCAGACCGCCAGCTATATATGGAAGAATTTTTACTAGATCCAGACAAGTGTCCCTTCGTTGGTCAAAGTTTACAAAGGGCAAAATTGCGATCGCAATCAGGGGCATTAGTTCTGGCAATACGTCGCCTTGATGGTAAACTCATTGGTGGTCCCACTGGCGACACTGTTTTAATGTCGGGAGATACCCTAATTTGTATGGGTACGGCTGAACAATTGCGGGGTTTAAATCAAATTCTTGGTCCGATTAATTCTACTCCCCTAAAACGTCCGAAAAATAGCTAAAAGCAGACTTATTTTGCAAGTTGGAATATCTATTCTCCCAAAGATCCCCGACTTCTTTTTTAAATTTATAAATAAATGATGAATTCATATTAGAAGTCGGATATCTGGAGTCCTACCAATTGAAAAGCCTGTTTAATACCTACATTCATTGGTAATTTTTGTTCTTTTGCATATAATTCTGCAGCTTTACTATAAGCAGATAACATTTCTCGGCAGTTTTCTACCTGTCCATCTTGACTTTTAATATTCAGCAATACCCAACCTAAATTATGATAGGCTTCGGTCCTGTTTCAAGCAATATTTTATCTAATGATTTACCAACAAGTAATTCCATTACCATGTATGCGGTATCATTTTCTGTAAACCATTCATAAATTTTGGCGATATGAGGATGAACACATTTTTGTAAATAGTTAGCCTCTAATTGAAATTGTTGCAGTTGTTGTTGACGCTGCATAGGGGTAATGGACATTGGCTACAGAACTGTATTACCTTGTCTAGCAGCATTTTCTGGCCATAATTCTTTAATGGCAACTTTGGTAGAGTTGGAGATATAAGTGGCTGCATAAGTAATCCCAAACCCACCTTGTCCTAATATGTTCTCTATTCTATATCTGCCATTTTTTAATAATGTTCCTGGGGATAAATGCAGATTTGATGTGGTGGAAGAAGAGGTTAAAGGTGTACCGCAAGCGATACAGCTAGTTTCATTATCGTAGTTATCTGTGAGACAGGTTGGACATTGAATAGACATAATTGGTAATTGGTAATTAATGAGAATAAGATCCCCAACTTTTTTAAGAAGTCGAGGATCTATGAATTGATTAAAAATTGTAATGCTAAAAGGGTGGCGTTATCAGATGCACCACGTTCTAAAACTTCATTAATAGTCAAATTAACTGATATTTGTAGGTTTTGATCAGGGGTTATTTTGCAGTTTAAAATCATTGGCCGCTAGAAATTTATCCAGAGTTTCTTCATTTACAGGCGATTCGGGACACTTACTACCAGCTTTTCCAAAAGGAACTATAGAAATTTGGGTATTTCCACCGCGTTCACCAGAAATTTTAGTAAATTGACGAATCGCATTAATAGCACCTGCTATTTTTTTAGTTCCTCCACTATCTACTTGATTCATACCGCCAACTTAAACCTTCTGCAATCCCTACAGAACTGCCAATTAATAACCATCCTAATGTTCTGACAATGGGAGTAGGTACACGAATAATTGGTAAAAACAGAATTTGGGAAATAATACCAGCAATTAAACCTGAGACTGTACCTAAACCCAAGGCTATTAATAGGGGCTTTTGTGCAGTTTGAAAACTGCGTTTTGGTCTGGTGGGGTTGCTGATAAATATTTCATTTAGGATCATGCCAAATGCTAGGGAAATGGCTATACAGGGAAATAGAGTAATTTCGGGAAATTGTTTCAATAACCCCAAATCTGTCAGAAAAAATTGACCTATATTCCAGCCTATTAAAGCTGATGTGATGCCGGCTAGTATGTAAAGGTAGATTCTCATATTTGATGTATCTTTTGATTCCTTAAATATTAATTTTTAGGGATAAGGGTGTAAATTTAGTTCGTTAATAAAGCGGTAATCTCTTTGATTTTTGCTTAGTAAATAAGCATTAATACTAATTGCTGTGGCTGCAATAAAAGCGTCAGGAATTAATAGCCCATGACTCAATTTATAGTTAATTAATAGTTCAACAGCTTTATGAGAGATATTTTCATTAACAGGGATTAAAGTGTAGTTTCCCAAAAATTTTTCCAGGTTTTGTAATTCGTTTTTATTGCGACAACCAACGATTAGCTCCATCTTTGTAATTATACTAATTGCTATGGAATAATCGTTAGTTAATGATTCAAGTTTATCAATAGCAACTTGAATACTTCTAGCAGAGTCAATTAAAATATCGGTATCTACAACAATAATGTTATTCATTTCCTATTTCCACTCATTTTGTCTTAACTGACGTAACCATTGATTACTATCTTCCATATCTTTTCTATCTTTCCACATTCCAATAAATGGTTCATTTTCTAAATTGATAGAATTATTTTGTTGTACAGGAAACGGTGTAGTTATATTTTGAGAAATGATCTTTTTTTCTTCATCGCTTAAAGAGTTAATAATTTGAATTAGGGAATCAAGTAATTTAGTATTCATTTTCTTATCCTCTTATTGTCCGTAAGGAAAGGAAACCCATAAATTTACAAACTTCTGTTTCCAGATCCCCGACTTCTTTGATTGATTGTATTCGGAAAACATAAATCTATCTTAGAAGTCGGGGATCTTATCACCTCACCTGAATGCTTACGTTTTTACAGTTTATCATTTTTCAATGCAGTATTTATATTTTACAACAATTCAGTAATTTTTAGGAAGTATTTAACCTTGAGTCAATCACGAACAGGATATAAGGGTAGATTATCATATTTTCTGTATTTTCACTGAATTATTTTTTTGAGGCTGCACTAATCAAGTAAAATATGAATATTATAAAAAATACTCCAAAATTTTGAATAGCAAACCCAATACACACCATATAAAGAATAACCAAATGAGAGCTTGAAAAATCCACTTTATTAAATCTACGAGAAACTCAATCGTGTTTTTGATTAAACTGCCAGTAAAATTTATGCTGGGTGAAATCAAACGTTGGATGACAAAATTGATCATAAATTCAACCAACGTCGGTTTCCGCTTAATCAGTAAACCGTAATTAGAGTTGCAGTATTTTTGATAAGCTACTAACAAGATGTTAAAAAGTGTATCTCCATTAGTAGGATTAAGTTGGAGATATTTTTCATAAGCTATGTTATAAAATAAATCGTTAGCAACGTTGCCTTGACTCACTTGATAAAAATATGCAGCTAACTCATATTCTTTTAACCTTGCCAATAATTCAGCCAAAGGTTGATATTCTTCGCTTTTGTGAGTTCATTGATTTTCTTTTCCCTTAGGTCTGAAGAGGCGAAGCTCCCAACGCTACCGCCTTCCTCTTGTGGGGGTTTTGATATCCCAAACTAAACCTACTTTTTTCAGAGCAAGAATCACCCAACCACCAAGATCAATTTGCCACCATTTCAAACCAAAGAGGGCTGAATGGGGAAAGGCATGATGATTGTTGTGCCAAGCTTCGCCAAAGTTGGCTAGGGATAGCCAGAATGTGTTATGGCTGTGTTCTTCTGTATCAAAAGGGCGCTGTCCATAATAATGGGCAATGGAATTAATCGTCCAAAAAGCATGATTGACGCAAAAGATTCGCACCAATCCTCCCCAGAGAAATCCCTGTAAAATGCCTGTCCAACTCCAGGTAAAAAGTCCGTCTAGAATAGCAGGAATGGCTAAACCGACAACAACCCAAGTCAGATACAAACGATTGACTTTGGTGATAATTGGATCTCTGAGCAAGTCTTTGGTAAAAACAGCCGTATTTGTAACGTCACTGTTCAACATCCAGGCAACTTGCGCATGCCACAATCCCCGCAAAGTTCCCCATTTTTCTCCTTGGTAAATTAGAGGTGAGTGGGGATCACCGGGGCGATCGCTATACTTGTGATGCCTACGGTGAAGACTTGCCCATTGGATAACTGGTCCTTGAGCAGACATAGACCCCAATATCGCCAATAGGACTCTAAGGACTGTATTGGATGCAAAAGCACAGTGGGCAAAATGTCGATGAAAACCTACTGTCATGCCCAACATTGTCAAGGTATACATTACCATGAATAGTCCAATTTCCACCGGACTGATACCAAACTTAAAAGTTGTATAAATGGCTATTACTAACCCAAAAAAAGGAATCAAGATAGTAGCAAAGGCGTAACGCTGTTGCAGGGATTTGAGATAATCATTTTCTATGGTTATCTTTGGTCCTTGATGTTGTGTGGGGCTATCCGATGGTATGGACATTGTATTTCCTCAATTTATGGTAAGTATTCGGCTATGGCCATCGTTTATATCCAGATCCCCGACTTCACCAGATCAATTTATAATTTATGGGCACAATAATAAAAGAAGTCGGATATATTATCGCCTCACTTGAATTCTGACAATTTATGCAGTTAAAATTAAGGAACTTGATAACTCTGAGTTGCCAATCTTTCCTCCTACAATATTGAGAGTTTGGTCAAGAAACTTTTCCTTGCAAATACGCCGTTGAATTTTGCCACTGGAAGTTTTAGAAATAGTGCCAGTTTTAATCAGTACTATACCATAAGCATGGATTTCATGTTGCTGCATGATTGCTTCGGAGATTGCTGCTACTACATTTTTGACATTCAGATGCCGCAGGTGTGTACGTTCAACTTCAACCAGAACTATCAACTGCTCTATATTGTCTTGTTCTATGGTAAAAGTTGCACAACAATTAGCACGCAAAGCTGGATGGCTGGTTTCTACTGTGAGTTCGATATCTTGAGGATAATAATTGCGACCTCTGATGATAATTAGATCCTTGATGCGGCCAGTAATGAATAACTCACCATCACGCAAAAATCCCAGATCCCCAGTGCGGAGAAACGGACCTTCATTAGTATTTGCTAAATAAGCACCAAAGGCTGTTCCTGACAGTTCTGGTTGGTTCCAATAGCCTTGGGCAACACTTTCACCTGATACCCATATTTCCCCTATTTGTTCGGAAGTACACTGCTGAAGCGATTCTGGTTCAACTATAACGATTTTTGTATTCAGCCAAGCTCGTCCACATCCAACTATATGTCTGATATTTTGGCTGTCTTCAGATGTTTCTATCACCAATTTTTGTTCCAATGCTTCTGCTGCAACTGTGCAGTAAATTGGTTTTTCTTGAATTCGTCCGCCGGAAATCATTAACGTAGATTCAGCCATACCATAGCAGGGATAGAAACAGTTGGCACGGAAACCATAAGGGGCAAATTTAGCAGTAAAATTCTCTAAAGTATCCCTTCTCACCGGTTCTGAACCACTGTAAGCACTTTCCCAGCTACTTAGATCCAGGGATTCCATTTGTTGAGGTGTAATCTTTTGAGTGCAAAGATCATAGGCAAAGTTTGGTCCACCACAGTGAGTAGCTTTATAGTTTGTAATCGCCTGTAGCCATCGCCCAGGAAACTGGATAAAAAATTCAGGTCCCATCAAAACTGTCAGAAATCCCGTGTACAAGGGTTGAATAATCCCATCAATTAGACCCATATCATGAAAACTGGGTAGCCAACTGACAGACACGCTTTCTGGTGTGAGTTCAAATGCTTGTTTTATATACTCTGAATTATGCAGTATATTACCATGAGTGACCATTACTCCTTTAGGTGTACCTGTAGATCCTGATGTGTATTGGAGAAAGGTTAAAGAGTCTATGTTTGTTGCTGATGGCTGCCATTCTGAAGCTAGGTTGCTCTTAATGTCATCCGTAGTTATCAAAGGTAAAGTTGCTAATTCTGAATAATTAGCTAGTTTAAGTTGTAGTTTGTTTAATAGAGAGGTGGTAGTGATTGCTAATGTCGCTTGTGAATCTGATTTGATCGCTAAAAGTCGATTCGCTGGTCTGTTTGGTCGTGGGGGATTCACGGGAACGGCGATCGCATCAGCATATAAACATCCAAAAAAGGCACTAATAAATTCTAAACCAGGCGGATATAGCAATAATACCCTTTCACCCCGATTAATAGTTTGACGTAGTTGATATGCAATGGCTCTGGCTTTTTGGTCTAACTCTTGATATGTTAATTTAGCTGTTTCTTGTTCTCCATTGTGAAGAAACCTAAATACTATTTTGTTAGGTTGATGAACTGCCTGATGCCGTAGTATTTGCACTAAAGTTGAATATTGCTTTTCTGGACTCCTCATACCAACATGAACAAATAGAATAGATAGGATTAATTTACTGTGACTGTAGTGATTTTAAACTACATTCCCCATTCTGATTATGACAATTTGTAACATCTGCGTTTTTTACTTTAATCCCACCTTCCGCACCCTAAACTGTCACACAACGAAAAATGGTCATTTGGGGATTTGAGATTGGCGAACTGCTTGCAGCAGCGCTTCGCTATCGCCACCTAAGATTTCGACGATTTTGTATCAAAATTATCATCAAAGGTATTCAAAAACCCGATAGCGGAGCCTGGCGTTATCCATAATTACCGATTGTGACACTGGGGGGTGCGGAATGTGGGTTTAATTGATTAGTCTAACTTATGATTTGTCTTTAAATCTTGGGATATCAATTGTAAAATTTGCTCTTGATGACTCTCCAAAAACAGGTGTTTAGCATCAAGTTTATGTAGCCTAAATGAACTATTAGTATGAGCGCTCCAAGCAGAAAGATGTTCTTGGTTCAAAAATTTATCCCCGCTACCAAAAAAGCTAGTAATGGGACAATCTAGCGGTGCTTCTTCAGTATAAGAATAGTTATCTTTTTGAATCACAGATGCTGCTTTCAAGGAATTTAGTAACAACTGCAAAAATGTATCATCTTTCCCAACTGATGCAGATAGTTCTAGATTCGTTAGATCTTTCACAAAATTGAGTAATTCGGAGCGCGAAAGGTTTTCTAAGGAAGGATAGGGATAAGGAAGTTGGGGCGCGTGTTGACTGCCGATAAAGAAATGAATCGGTTGCAAATGATGGTGACGACGCAAATAACGACACAATTCAAAATTAATTAATGCTCCTAAACTATGACCATAAAAAGCAAATTTATTATCAAGATGGGGCAACAAAAATTCTGCTAAATCTCCTACTAATGGATTCAAATAATCAAAATGTGGTTTACTTCCAGGGTAGGTCTGAGGAGCAAGTTGGAGAGCATAAACTTCAATATCTGCTGGTAGACTATTTGACCAATTTTTAAATACAGAAATATCTCCTCCCGCATAAGGTAAACAGAAAAGACGTAACTTAGCATTCGCTTTTCGTTGGGGGTCAATTATCCATTTTGCTGATGTTTGTGATGTTTGTAAATTGATGCTCTGTTTCTCTTTTACTATCGGCGATTGATTGATATTAGGGTCAGATTGTACAATCATTAACTCTGATTGTTCTTTGAGTTTTTTGAGGGAATAGAGAGAAGCCATGACTGCATCTGCATCAATTCCAAAGTCAATTAAACAAGCGATTTCATCAACTCCAATTGCTTGTAATTGTTGCACCATTAACTGACAACTTTCAGGAGTGCCAATTAAGGCGCTAGTTTGAAAATAACGCTCAAAGGCATAAGCCAATAAATGTTCTTTTTCTTTCTCATCCAAACCATCCAAACTTGTGATACCATGTCTCCATAAATTGACTGAACTTTCTAAATAGTTAGTAAATGGCTTTCTGACTTTATGGCGCACTAAATTCATATCTTCGCCAATGAAAGTATGCAGCATAAGGGTAACTTGACCAGCATCGGGATCATGACCATTTTTTGCCCGTGACTCTCGATAAGAGGCGATTTTTTCAGCTAATTCTTCAATGGGTTGGAACAGAAGGGCTGTTAAGACATTCGCCCCAATAGCACCAGCTTCCATAAATCTCTCTTTTCCCCCTGTACAAGTAATCCAAATATCTATTTTCTTTTGTTTGGGTAGAGGATAAATTCTGGTTTCGGTGTCTTTACCTGTACCATTAGCTAAGGAGATTGATTCACCTTGCCAGAGTTTCTGTACTGTTTTAATCCCTGAAAACATCACTTCTGCACTATTGGCAAAATTATCAGGTGCGAACACAAAATCATTCGGGTTCCAACCACGGGCAAAAGCTATATCTACTCGTCCTTGGGAGAGATTATCTACTACTGCCCATTCTTCAGCTACTCGGATGGGGTTATGTAGGGGTAAAACCACGCTGCCAGCACGGATACGAATGCGATCAGTTACCATCGCTAGGGCAGAACCTAAGACGGCAGGATTGGGGTAGAGTCCACCAAAGGCGTGAAAATGCCGTTCTGGTATCCAAACCGCGGTTAAGCCGTATTTATCGGCAAATTTTGACCCCTCAATCAATAATCTATACTTGTCGTTGTTAAACTCAGCCTCGTTACTGGCAAAGTATAACAGACTAAATTGCATGGCTTTTTTTGGTGATTGATAATTGGTGATTGGTAATTGCTTTATTGAGCTTCTCTGCTCCTCTTTTGGTGTTGAGACTGGGTTTTCTAGTTCACCAGCTAAGTGAAGAGCTAAAGTTTCCACAGTGGGAAAGTTCCAAACAATGATGGCTTCTAAGGAACGTCCTAGCAATTTTTCCAAGTCTTTGGCTAATTTTACTGCTCCTATGGATTTGAGTCCATAATCTAGAAAAGATTTCTCAGATTTACTATTCTCGGTTAATTTGGTTGGTACTTCTAAATTTTTATGCAGCCAGTTAACTATCCAATTCTCGATTGATGCGGCTGTATGAGTTGAAATAACTGGTGCTGATTCAGTAGAATCATTATTTGTGGCAGTGTGTAATTCTGTGTTCGATAAAGTTTCCTGACTAGATGTACAAGTTATTGCTGGGGTTGCAATATTAGAAGTATGATTTGATGATGGAGTAGTTTGGTAAAAACTATTTGCATCCTGATCAAACCAGTACCGTTGTCTTTGAAATGGATAAGTTGGTAGTTTCACCCTCCGTCGAGGATAATCCTGATCAAAGCCATGCCAATTTATGGAAACTCCCTGTAAATATAGCGTTTCTAAATTTTGCAGCAGTTGTGGCCAGTCTTCCTGGTTTGCATTCAGACCTGTTAAGCAAATTCCTACCCCATGATCTAGGAATTGAGAACCCATTTCTAGAAGTAAAGATTCAGGACTTACCTCTATAAATACTTGATAACCTTGATTATGAAGTGTTTTGATACTATCAGCGAATTGAACTGGCTGCTGGATATGATGACACCAATACTCTGGAGTTGCAATTTCTGCTGTAATTGGTTGTGCGGTAATTGGGGAAATGATCCTAATTTTTGGGGATGAATAAGTTACGGTTGCTTCCTCATGGGACGATGATGATCTTAAATTTTCCCGTTGGGCAATTAACTGCAAGGCATCTTCTAAACTAAATACTCCAGCCACGCAAGCGGCCACATATTCGCCCATACTATAACCCATAACTGCATCTGGGATGATGCCCCAGGATTTCCATAACTCAGCTAGGGCATATTCCAGGGCAAATAAGGCAAATTGGGTATAGACTGTTTGATTGACCAGATCAGTAGTTGTTGGTTGATTTTCTGGATATAAAATTTCCAGTAGTGGCTGATCTAAATCAGGGCGAATAATTTCTTGACAGCGTTCTAGAATAGCCCGAAAGGTAGGTTGAGTTTCATAAAGTTGACGACATGAGTTGAGATATTGACTACTGGGATCTGGAAATAAAAATACTATTTTGGGTTGTTTACCATTGAGCGATCGCTTCTGATCTTTTCCGAAATTATTTGTTGCTGATACAATAGCTGCTAACTTCTCTATCAATATTTCTCGTGATTCTGCTACTACAGCCAGACGATGATAAAAATGAGTTCTGCTAGTATTAGCAGTGAAACATAAATCTGCCAGTGAAAAATCGAGATCACGGTTCTGCAACTTTTCTAGATAAAGATTTGCCAAGTCTAATAGTGCCTTTTCCGTTTTAGCTGATAAAGTCAGAATATGTAGGGGGCGTTCCCTTTTGTCCATATTTTGCTGAGACGATAAAGGGGCTGCTTCCAGAATGATATGACAGTTAGTACCACCAAAACCAAAAGAACTAACTCCGGCAAATCTTGTCTCTGTGATAGAATGCCAAGACTGTAAATTAGTGGGGATAGAAAAGGTTGTTCCTGCTAAAGAAATATAGGGATTTAGTTCTTTTAAGTGTAGATTAGGAAAAATCTGCTGATGTTGTAATGATAGCGTTGTCTTGATCAGTCCTGCTATACCGGCGGCTGCTTCTAAATGACCAATATTAGTTTTGACAGAGCCAAGCCAACAAGGTTGATTTGGTTCTCGATTCTGCATCAATACTGCTTTTAAAGCTTTATACTCGATAGCATCTCCTAAACCGGAAGCAGTTCCGTGGGTTTCCACATAACTAATTTCCGTTGGTTCTACTCCTGCGTTTTCTAGGGCTTGACGGAGAAGTGTTTGTTGAGCTATGCCATTAGGTGATGTAATGCCATGACTAAGACCATTTTGGTTAACGGCCGAACCTCTAATGATGGCGAGAATATTGTCTTGATCTTTGATGGCATCATCAAGGCGTTTAAGTATAAAAATACCACAACCTTCACCCCTGACAAAACCATTAGCTCCAGCATCAAAGGTTTTGCAACGACCTTGAGGTGATAGCATACCTTTAAGAGAAAGAGCGATCGATTCTTCCGGGGATAAACGTAGGGATACTCCTCCAGTTATAGCCAAGTTAGATTCACCACTACGTAAACTTTGACAGGCTAAATGTACTGCAACCAGGGATGAAGAACAAGCGGTATCAATAGCTAAACTTGGACCTTGCAGATTTAAAAAATAAGATAAGCGATTAGCTACAAAGCACAGAAAAGTATGGGGTCCGTCTTCGGCATCTATGGTAGATATATCCTTATAAATTAGCCTGTAATAATCGCTTTGGCTCATGCCAATGAATACCCCAGTTTTACTACCTGCTAGAGTTTTGGGGACGATACCGGCATTTTCTAAAGATTCCCAAGCTACCTCTAGTACAAGTCTATGATGGGGATCAATGCGTTGGGCATCACTAGGGGAAATGTCGAAAAAATCAGGCTCGAAATGATCTACCTTGTCTAAGAAACCTCCCCAACGGGAGACAGTTTTTCCTGGTGTACCTGCTGTGGGAGTATATAAATCATTAATATCCCATCGTTCTAAAGGTATGTCTGTAATTGCATCTACGCCTTCCCTTAGTAGCTTCCAGAAGGATTCTATATCTTGAGCTTGCGGGAAACGACAACCCATTCCAATAACTGCTATAGCTTCCATGAAGATATCCTTTGTATATTGCTTGAAAATTATTAATAATAATGACGGTGCTGCTACACTACGGCGTAAGTGAATGAACCATTTTTAAGCTTTGTAATCAATCAAATTTTCGTAGCTTTTAATAGTCATCTTAGTTGTACTAGTAGTTCGTCAAATTTATTTTGACGGGTAATGATCGGAAAAAACTCCTGTTCTTCCCTCCCCCACCCCACCTTCCTTCTCTTCTCCCCCTGCTTGCTTTCACCCGTCATTTTCAGGTTGACAGACTACTGGTGGTCTGTCAACCTGAAAATTGTCAGCTTGAGGGAAAATAGAGAGGCTATTACAGCAAATTGTCATCAAACCCGGAACAAGAACCCCACCCCCAACCCCCTCCCCGCAAGCGATGAGGGGGCTAAGATGTACCTTATATGATTGGAAATCGCTGTAACTGTAAACCTCATCCATAAAAGAGAAAATTGACAGACCACTAGCTACAACAATAACTAGGTCATAATTTTAGCTATCAAGTTAAAAAATCCCTGAATAACAAGTATATTAATTGTAGAACTATCTACTACGTAGTAGTAGTAGCATGGGTAAATATATATGTGCCAATCTGCATTCCTAAAAAAGTTATGACCACCACAGTCAATGTTCCAGATGTACAGACTGAAAAAAAACCAACCTTGAATACCCTACTGCTAATTCCTCTAGCAGTGTTTATGTTATCTTTAGCGCCAATATTTATCAGGGTCAGTGAACTGGAAATTAGTCCTAATGCTACGGTCTTTAATCGCTTTTGGATTTCTACTGTTATCCTGGGGCTGTGGGAAGTGATCACAATTGTTAGTAGTAAAGTATCCCAGAAATCTCTTGAACCACAAGAGTCTTGGACAGGTCAGGATATAGGGCTGTTTGTACTAGCTGCGGGTTTCGGTGCAGCCAACTTAACTGCTTGGGCTTGGTCTTTAACTCAAACCAACATTGCCAATTCTAATTTATTGCATAATTTCACGCCATTTTTCGCTACTTTGGGCGGGTGGCTATTTTTAAAGCACAGTTTTGACAGCAAATTTATCATTGGTCTGATTTTAGCTTCAGTTGGGGCGATCACCATTGGTTTTGAAGATTTTAATTTGACTAGCACTCACTTCACCGGCGATGCGATCGCTTTACTCTCGGCTGTATTTTATGCTGGAAATGCTCTCTGTGCAGAAAAACTCAGAGCCAAGTTTGCCGCGACAACCATCATACTTTGGAGTTGTTTGTTCAGAACTCTTTGGCTGTTACCAATAACTCTGATTTTTGATGAGCAAGTTTTCCCAGTTTCCGTAAATGGATGGTTAGCGGTGATTTCTTTAGCACTTTTCTGTCAAGTGCTGGCTACGGTAATTATGTTCCATAACCTGAAAAAGTTCTCATCAGGTTTTGTATCTTTGTTCCTGTTGCTTGATCCGATTATTACTGCCATATTAGCCTGGGTAATATTTGCGGAAAAGTTAAGTATCGTTAACTGGTTCGCTTTTTTCACAGTGTTGGCTGGTATATATTTAGCTAAATCTGGTCAAGGCTCTCAGAAAGTAACGGATAGAGAAATTTCGGTTGACCAAGACTAAAGATTGTTTCGTCTATTTTCACTTCTAGTACATCTCAAATAACCAACAAATATGACAACGGAATTACCATCTTGGATAGTAACCCTGGAAATATTTATACTGCAAATTCTTGAATACTTCCGCAATCAGATATCCAATCACATTAATGCTAGTCGGCGTATTTATTGGGTATATTTATTAACGTCTTTGTTGTGGGCTGGTCTGGTCTACTGGCGATTAAAACCTCAAGAATTTAACATCAAAGGGTTTCTTTGTTTTTGTTTCCCAAAAGAAATCTATCTTCATCCTTCGGCAAATCTTGATTATCAACTGTTTATCATCAATAATATTCTTGCACCAGCTGGTTTACGTCTAGCGTGGTTGGAAACATCATTGGTAGCATCCTTAGTCAATAATTGGCTGCAAAAAACCTTTGGTTATTTTGGTGGATTCATACCTGAAAACTGGTGGTCTCTAGTAATTTTTACCATCTTATTTATTCTAGTATTTGATTTTGCATCCTATTTTAGCCATCTTTGGCATCACCAAATTGCCATATTATGGCCATTCCACAGCCTACATCATTCGAGTGAAGTTCTGACTCCCATAACAGGATACAGAACTCACCCATTATATGAACTAAATAAAAAGATAATTACAACAGTCATTGCTGCTCCTCTGCAAGGACTGTTGACTTATCTGTTTTTTGGGAAGATTCATATCATCATGATTTTTGGTCTTAATTTTCTTATGGCTATGTACTATATATTTGCTGGGAATCTCGCCCATTCTCACATCTGGCTATCCTATGGTAATATCCTAAACTACGTTTTGATAAGTCCAGCACACCACCAAATTCATCACAGCATAGCACCCCAACACGTGAATAAAAATTACGGTGAGTTTTTAGCAATATGGGATTGGATTTTTGGGACTTTATATATACCGGAAAAAGAGGAGAAACTAGAATTTGGTATTGGACAAAACCAGCCTCAGCCTTATCCCAATTTAACCAAGGCTTATTTAGATCCGGTAGTGAATGCAGTCAGGTTACTAATTGCCAAAATACCTGGAAAAGATGGAATTAAACCGATCAAATTCAATTGAATTCTATGTTATTAACTAAAGGTTTTGAATTAGAAATGTTTCTGGGTACTCCCCAAGGTGATCCTATTCCCTTAGCTGAACAAATTGTGGGAAAAGTTGATAGGTTTATGCAAGAAACAGATGAACGGCATATAGAATATACAACTGAACCTCTGCACAGCTACGAACAGCTTTTAAGTCAATTAATATTACCGCGAATTCAACTCAGAGAATATCTAAAAACTTTAGGAGATTATACAGTAATTCCTGGTAGTACATTGTCATTAGGAAGAAGCGATCGCTTTTATCGTTCAGGAGATACAAGTCCTTATTTAGAATACATTGAACGCAACCACGGCAGTAATGTGGTTACTGCTAGTGTTCACATCAACATTGGTTTTAGTGATCCAGAATTATTAATCCGAGCTTGTCGTCTCATTAAAATGGAAGCACCCCTATATTTAGCTTTAAGTGCTTCCTCTCCATTTCTGGATGATCACACTACAGGTTATCACTCTACACGCTGGCATATTTTACCCCATTCCCAATATCACATTCCCCTATTTGAAAACCACGCCGAATATATTGAGTGGGTGGAAGGACATTTAGCCGCAGGGACAATGTTTAATGTCCGTCATCATTGGGATAATGTGCGACCGAATGGCGATCGCCGTCCTTATGATATTAATCGGCTAGAACTGAGAATCTGTGACTTAGTTACTGATCCTACTTCTTTACTAGCTATTACTGCTTTGTTAGAAGCCCGTCTTTGGCAATTGGTTAATGATCCTAACCTCGACCCTTTAGAAATGAGTCAATTACCAGCAACAACCAGAAAACAAGACTTAATTGATTTAACAAAAGCTAATGAAGCCGCCGTCAAAGTATCAAGTTTAGATGCTGAGTTAAGACATTGGCAAGACGGCAGAAAAATTCTAGCTCGTAATTGGATCAATGAGATTTATAATAATGTTTTGCCATTAGTTAAACAACAAGGCTTTGAGAACTTTCTCTCACCTGTGCAAACAATTTTACAGGCAGGTAATACTGCACAAAAATGGTTAAAAATGTATGCTCAAGGTGCTGATACTCGTTCAATTATTACCCAAGCCATTCAAGAGATGGCCAAGCAAGAACTTGACTTAGCTAACCAGTTTGGTATATGAGCAGTTTAAAAGGTTTGATGTAAGTATTCAGCTATAGCAATAGTCAACACCTAGATCCCCGACTTCTCAGATGAATTTATAATTTATGATATGCAATAAGTAAAAGAAGTCGGGGATATTATCACCTGATCTGAATCTTGCAGTTTCATTCCTAGATTGCAACCTCTTTTAAAAGTTCGTCTAGCTTACCCTGCTTGTCTAATGCGGAAATGTCGTCAAAACCTCCGATATGTTGATCGTTGATGAAAATTTGAGGTACAGTACGTCTGCCATTAGCTCGTTTAGCCATCTGCGCTCTAGCGTCCTCATTCCCATCAATAGAGTATTCCGTAAATTCAACACCTTTGCTTTTCAATAAGCTTTTGGCTCTAGGGCAGAAAGGACAATAAGTCCAAGTGTAAATTTCTACTTTAGCAGTCATGGTATGTTTAATGTAGAGTAATAGTGTTTCTATTGTAGAACAGGAGTTGGAAATCAGGAGTTCAGCAACAAGAATTCATTTTTCTCCTCTGCTTCCCCTACCCTCATAGATATAGGACTCCAGTTTGATTCCTGAATTTTCCTGCGTAGGAAGGCAAAAGGCAAGAGGCAAGAGGATTTGAGAATATGAAGGTGTACCGAGTTTTGTATGGCTACGCCACGCAAGCTATAAAAAATCAAATAGGAGTCCTATATGATCTCTATTCAAACAAACATAAATAATATGATTCCTAAAAATATTCTCCCTCATCTACAACCAACTGAATGGCGAAAAATTGCCCAAAAATTTGAGGCCATAGTGGGCAAAAAAAGTGTTGTCCAACGCCGAGAAGAATTGCTCACCTACGAATGTGATAGTTTAACTAGCTATCGTCAACGTCCAGCATTAGTTGTACTACCACGCACCACAGAACAAGTAGCAGAAGTAGTCAAAATTTGCCATCAAAAACAAATTCCTTGGGTGACACGGGGTGCGGGGACAGGTATATCTGGAGGTGCGCTACCAGTTGAAAATTGTGTTTTAATTGTCACCACATTGATGAAGCAAATATTGAAAGTTGACCTAGAAAATCAACTGATTATTGTGCAAGCGGGTGTTATCAATAATTGGGTAACTCAAGCCATTAGTGGTAGTGGATTTTACTATGCGCCAGATCCTTCCAGTCAAACTGTTTGCACAATTGGAGGCAACATTGCGGAGAATGCTGGTGGTATTCATTGCTTGAAATATGGTGTGACAACCAATCATGTTTTGGGATTAAAATTGGTAATTACTGATGGTTCTGTGGTTGATGTTGGGGGAATGATTCCAGAAATGCCTGGTTATGACCTCACAGGTTTATTTGTTGGTTCAGAAGGCACTCTAGGCATTGCCACAGAAATCACTTTACGCATTATTAAGACACCTGAAGCCATTGGTACACTTCTAGCAGACTTTGCTACTATTGAAGACGCAGGAAATGCCGTCACTAATATTATTAGTGCTGGAATTATGCCGGCGGCGATGGAACTAATGGATAATATGACAATTAATGCCATAGAAGATGTTATTAATACAGGATGTTATCCTAGAGATGCGGCGGCGGTTTTATTGATAGAGCTTGATGGTTTAGCAGTAGAAGTGGAAAGCAATCAACAGCAGGTTGCTAAAATTTGTCAACAAAACGGAGCGAGAAATGTAATTACTGCTAGTGACCAACAAATGCGCGTGAAACTATGGCAAGGGCGTAAAACTGCCCTAATTGCTTTAGGATATCAGAGTAATTATTTTCTCCAAGATGGAGTTATCCCGCGGACTCAATTAGCATCTGTCCTCAAAGAAATTGCAGCTTTGGGAAATAAATATGGGTATCGTATTGCTAACACCCTTCATGCTGGTGATGGTAACTTACATCCAGTGATTCTTTATAATCATTCTGTTTCTGGTGCTTTTAAACAGGTGGAAGAATTAAGTGGCGAAATTCTCAAACTTTGTGTAAGAGTGGGTGGAAGTATTTCTGGAGAACATGGTATTGGTGCTGATAAAAAATGTTTAATGCCGGAAATGTTCAATGATGCTGACTTGGAGACAATGCAACTCTTACGCCTAGCTTTTAATCCTCAAGGTTTAGCAAATCCTGGTAAGATATTCCCTACACCTCATACTTGTGGAGAAGCTGCACAAGCTCAAAAAATGGGACAGTTTTCAGGCTTAGAAGTATTTTAGTCTTTCTTCCTTTGCACCTTTGCACCTTTGCGCGAAACTCTTATTAATTTTGACTCCTGATATACTACTGGACAGCCATTGTTACTAATTCTGCCAACTTTTGATCGAGCATTTCTGCAACCCTCAAAATTTTCTGATTTTCAAATCTAGCTAGGAGAGATGAAGGTTTGTCATAGATAATGCAAGTTTTACCATTATATTCATCATACACAAAAAGTCGCAGGGGAACATAAAGGCCGACTGCCGGATCTTCTTCAAACATTCGATTAGCTATAAGCGGGTTGCCAATAATATAGAGTTTTGCTTGTTTAAATTTGCCACATAAGGAAAGCACTTTACCAGATTCCAGGTGTGTAAAAATCATCAGATCATTTTTACCAACCATTGATTTAACTGCATTTTCTACGTCTGTAAAAGAGGCATTTGCATCTATCAGCTTTTGAAAAATTAGATTATTAGCTTTACCAACTAATGACTCTATAGCAGTGGTAACTTGGGCATAAGATTTTTCTGAACTAACTTTTACATGGGTTACTGTGAAATTAATACTTTCCATATCTCTTGATTTTTGATTTAAAAAATATTTTCAACATCTAATTTTTCAACCCCCAGCTGATAGCAAGGGGGTTAATATTTTCTCAGAACTGAATTAGCTTATGATCCAGATAGATGTTCTGATAGAGACTCAATTGAGGGGTAATCATAGGTGATAGTTGGATCAATAGAACGTCCCAACCAATCACCTAAATCGGTAGTTAATCCAATAGTTGCAGAGGAATCCAAACCATAGCGGTCAAAAGAAGTTGTAACATTGACTTCATTTTGATCAATTTCCAGAAGTTGGGATAAGTAGGAAACTAACCAGGCTTGAATAGCGGCTACAGTTTGCTGTTTTTCGGCAATGATCTCTTGATTTTGCATTTTCATCTGTATTTTCTCCTGAATTGGTCTGAGATAAAAACTTTGATTGGGTGGTTAAAAGTGCAATCCGCTATGTGGCCTTTCTAGCTGCTAAAAAGGCTTTTTTAGCTTTGATAGTATCGGCTGTAGGAATCTTGACATCGGAAATTAAACCCAGCTTTTCTAAAAGCAGGACGACCCAGCCACCGATATCAATTTGCCACCAGTCGAAACCGAAAATGGCTGATTGAGGAAAAGCATGGTGACTATTGTGCCATCCTTCACCTAAGGAAGGAAGAGCCAGCCAGAGATTGTTCCGGCTGTAATCGGGGGTATTAAAGGAGCGACCTCCAAGGACGTGAGAGAAAGAATTGACACCATTGATCAGGTTATTGACAAAGAACATCCGCACCAGTCCGCCCCAAAGAAAGCCTTGGAATGCTCCCAACCATGAGTTTGTGAAAATTCCGCCGATAACAGCAGGAATTACCAGTCCTAAAGTCACCCACAGTAAATAATATCGGCTCACTGTTGTTAGTGCTTTATCGCGCAGTAAGTCCGGGACATAGTGGATGGTATTGGGGTGTTCTCTGTTGGTAGCTAACCAGCCGTCATGAGCGTGCCAAAAGCCTTTGATCTGATCACCAAATCCTGCTCCAAACAGATGGGGAGAATGGGGATCTCCTGGTTGATCAGCATATTCATGATGACGACGATGGGCTGCTACTGCCAAAAGCAAAGGACCGGGGGCAGCCATAGAGCCAAGAATTGCCAAAGTTACCCGAACGACGACATTGGCCTTAAAAGCATTGTGGCTAAAAAGTCGATGCCAACCCACAGTAAATCCAATTTGAGTGAGGAACCATAGACTGATAAACAGTCCTAAGTTCACCCAATTAAGGGGAATCCACCACAGTAAAACAATGGCGGTAATGAATCCCAAAAAAGGTACAACTTCAAACAAGATGAAGTGAATGGTTTGAGGAACTGTCAGATGAGGGGCTGTTACAGTTTTTTGTCTCTTATCTGGATTGACAAGAGTTTCTGTAATTACTTGAGAAGTTAAGTCCATAGTTGCTCTTGATGATTGCTTTGGTGTATTTCATGCCTGACTTGAAGGTTAATTGATGGCTTCAGTAGCACTAACCTTTCTTTTTTTAGCGGCGATCATCTCATCTGTGGGCATTTTCAGGTCCCAAACCAAACCGAGCTTTTCTAATAGTCGAATCACTAAGCCACCCATATCTAATTGCCACCATTGGAAACTATGAATTGCTGCATTAGGAAAAGCGTGATGGTTGTTGTGCCATTCTCCACAGGTAAACAAAGCCACCCAGAGGTTATTACGGCTATAGTCATCAGTATGAAAAGGACGATTTCCTAATAGATGGGCAAGAGAGCCAACTGTCCAGAAGCCTAAATGGTGTTGGAGGAAGATGCGGAGAAAGCCACCCCATAATGTTCCTGTTAACGCACCCATCCAAGTTCCTGAGATTATGCCACCAATAACACCGGGAATAGCTACCCCTAAAAACAACCATAAATAATAGAGTTGGCTAATTTTGTTCATGATCGGATCTCGCACCATGTCTTTGGCAAAGATAAAAGTGTTAGTGAGTTCATGATTGAATGTCCAACCGACATGAGAATGCCATAGTCCTTCGAGAAAGCCCAATTTTTTGTCTTCTTTGATAAAGGGGGAATGGGGATCTCCGGGGGTATCGCTGTATTTGTGGTGACGACGATGGGTGGCTACCCAATAATTTAGGGGTCCTTCTGCGGCCATAGAACCCAGGACAGCAAGGATAATTTTGACAGTTTGATGAGCTTGAAAGGAGCAGTGAGCAAAGTGTCTATGTAGTCCTACTGTTACGCCAATCGCTGTTAAAAAATACATAATCAGCAGCAGCCAGATGTCTACGGCACTCACACCGATCTGAAAAGCCAGTATGACTGCGGCAACAGAGCCGAGAAAGGGAATAATGAGATTACTGATGCCGTGAATTTCCTGTTGTCTTTTCAGGCGATCGCTTTTGATTGTTATTAATTGCATTGTTTGCTCAACCTACATTGATTTTGTAGTCGGGACTTTAGTCCTGAGCTATGGTAATTTTTTTCCCTGCCATCATCTTGGCTGTGGGCAGATTTACATCCCAGGCCAAGCCTAATTTTGCCAATATCCAAACCACTGCATAACCAAAGTCAACTTGCCACCATTTCAAACCAATAGCAGCAGAGCTTTCAAAGGCATGGTGATTGTTTTGCCAAGACTCTCCAAAAGTGGGGATCGCTATCCAAGGGTTATTCTTACTTTGATCTCCTGTTTCATAAGGGTGAGTCCCATAGACATGAGATACAGAGTTGACACTCAAGATAATGTTATCTACGAGAAAAATTCGCACGATACCACCCCAAAGAAAGCCTTGCAATGCTCCTATCAAAGACCAATGAAGTAGTCCGCCGATCACAGTGGGAATGGCTAGACCAAGAACTATCCAAACTAGATAAAATCGGCTAATTTTGGATATGGTTTGATCTCGCAGGAGTTCGGGAGCATAATATGTAGGATTAGGATAATCATGATCAATCAACCAGCCGACATGGGAATGCCATAATCCTTTGATAGTTCCCAAAAATCCCTGACCGTGAAGATTTGGAGAATGGGGATCTCCGGGTAGGTCACTACATTCATGATGACGACGATGGACAGCTACCCAGGAAATTAATGGACCTTGCCCAGCTATAGAACCAAGGATGGCGAATATCACCCGCATTACCTGGTGAGTTTTAAAAGAACGATGGGTATAGTAGCGATGAAAACCTACACTTACGCCGGTCATTGTCAAAGCCCACATCACAATCAGCATCCCGATCTCGATGGGTCCAATAGGTAGCCACCAGAGGGAAATTAGAGCCACAATTGTTCCTAAAAAGGGGATGAAATTGTACCACCAAAAATGCTTATATTGCAATCCTTTAATGTAATCATTAATGATAACTTTTGTTTTTTGATTTGGTATTGTACTGTTGACATGTGTTGTCATTTTCTAAATCCTCTAATATTGCTTTCACAATCTCCGGTCTAATGGGTTGTTTGGGGAGTATTATATCCAACATTCCACAACCCAAAATGTAACATAACGAAAATTAATAAAAAAAGAAAGGTTAGCCGCATTATTCACAGATGTTTGACCCAGGGTCATAAAATCTTCCAATCCCCAAAATTGCTTGGCATTGGTTACAAGTATAGCTGTAGCCAGGATGATTAGGATATTGTTTATACTTGAAACCTAATAATAGCAAGGGTTTCACTCTTGCCTCTTGCCTTCTGGTATAACAGTTAAAATGTCTAATCAAGTCTGGTTATCACAGTTAAAAAAACACCGAGCGATCGCTGTTATTCGCGCCTCAAAAATGGTATTGGGTGAACAAATGGCTTTAGCTGTAGCATCTGGGGGGATGCAGTTAATTGAAATTACCTGGAATAGCGATCGCGCACCAGAATTAATTTCCCAACTTCGCGCCCAATTACCTGACTGTATGATGGGGACAGGAACGTTATTTAATGTCCAACAGTTACAAGAGGCGATCGCCTGTGGAGCGCAATTTCTTTTTACACCCCACACCGATCCAGAAATGATCCAAACGGCAGTCCGTGCCAATATCCCCATTATTCCCGGTGCACTGACACCCACAGAAATTATGACTGCTTGGAATTACGGTGCAAGTTGTGTCAAAGTATTTCCAGTACAAGCGGTGGGTGGAACTAGCTATATTAAAAGTTTACAAGCACCCCTTGGCCATATTCCCCTCATCCCTACCGGGGGTGTAACCTTAGAAAGTGCTAGGACTTACGCACTGTACAAATTCACCATGATGTGCATGAACGAAAATCCATCGTTTCAGGCTTTTGGTGATTAACTTCTGCTCAATAGCGAGCGCTCAAAAATCATCAAAAAATCACGTTAAAATGCCCGAAACCCAT
>NZ_JAQMSE010000053.1:0-22501 GCF_028330045.1 Aphanizomenon sp. CS-733/32 | reverse complement strand
CTGCTGCCCTTAGACAAGTACAAAACTTTTTGAGCAAAGAAGTGTAATTTTAGGGGACAGGGGACAGGTTACAGGTTACAGGTTACAGGTGATACGCCACGGGGACAGGTAAGAAGTTTATTCCAATTACCAATTACCAATCACCAATCACCCATGAACGTAAATTCCCTACTCCAACCCTTTCAGCACTTTGGTGTGAATTTGGGATTGTCTCGAATTGTCAAATTACTGGCAACCTTGGGAAATCCCCATCACCAAGTGCCAATTATTCATGTAGCTGGAACTAACGGTAAAGGTTCTGTTTGTGCTTACCTGTCTGCGGTACTTACTGAGGCTGGTTATAAAACCGGACGCTACACATCCCCCCATTTAATAGATTGGACAGAAAGAATCTGTATTAATGAACAGCCAATTGATAGTGATAATCTGTGTGAACTAATACTCCAAGTTCAAGCCGCTATTAATCCAGACGAGGAATCACCCACTCAATTTGAAGTCATTACCGCTGCGGCTTGGTTATATTTTGCCCAGCAACAAGTTGATATTGCGGTGATTGAAGTAGGATTAGGCGGGCGTTTAGATGCCACTAATGTCTGCAATAAGCCTTTAGTGACAGTCATTACTTCTATAAGTCGAGAACATTGGCAACAACTTGGACCCACTGTAGCCCATATTGCCAGAGAAAAAGCCGGAATTATCAAACCAGGATCTCCGGTAGTAGTGGGTTCATTACCAGCAGATGCTCAAGAAGTTGTAAAACTGCGTATTCTAGAGTTACAATGCCCGATTTTTACCCCAAAACCATCTGATCAAATTCACCAAAACTGGGCAGAATATCAAAAAATAGCAAGTCCAGAAACAATCAAATATCCCTTACCATTACAGGGACAAATTCAATTACATAATTCAGCTTTAGCATTAGCAGCTTTAGAAATTTTGCAAAAACAAAATTGGCAAATTTCTGAGGAAGCTATGATTAATGGTATGGCTAAAACCAAGTGGCCAGGCAGAATGCAATGGATAACTTGGAAAAGTCATAAACTCCTCATTGACGGCGCACACAACCCAGCCTCAGCAAAGGTTTTGCGAGATTATGTAGATAGTCTCAATACCAAAAATATCACTTGGGTAATGGGAATGCTGGCGACTAAAGATCATGGTGATATCTTTCAGGAACTTCTCAAACCAGGAGATAAATTATATTTAGTGCCAGTACCCGATAGCAATTCAGCAGATTTGGTAGAATTAACTGAGTTAGCAACATCAATTTGTCCAGATTTGAACCTTTGTAATTCCTATTCAGATGTATTTTCAGCTTTAGATACTGCTTTTATGAACACAGATACTCAAGTTGTTTTATGTGGTTCTTTGTATTTAATTGGTTATTTTTTGTCAGGAGTTAAAGATTAATCCTATTTTCCTTTTTATCAACCTCAAACCTTTGATTCATTTACATTTGGGGAATGTCAATCTCCAAATTCTATACTCTTCCCTGTTCTCCGTTCCCTGTCACCTGCTGACCACCTATCCACCAAGCCAACCCACCCATAAATAATACCCCCATAACCCCCTGTAAAGGATTATTATTCACACCAGTCACCCAGTCAGGAACTTGTCCCGAATATTTTGTCAATTGTCCCACATTAATGATGTAATAACCCCAAACCAACCCACCATGCAAACCAATGGGTAAGCCTAAACGTCCCCGTCGCCAACGTTTTCCCCATACCTGCGTTAACCCCAACAACACCAAAGCCGGAAACTGGGGTAAAGTATGAATAATTGCCTCCAAAGGTTTAATAAAATGGGATACAGCAAATAAAATTGCATTTATCCTCATAGCAATATTTAATTTGTAGTCTCGTTGTAACTCATCCAATAACCAACCCCGAAATAATAATTCTTCTGCAAGACCCACACCCAAACTAACTAATAAACCTTCTAAAATTATTCTTGCCAAAAACACTTGTGATTGTTGCCATACCAACCAACCTAGCACACCTTCCAAACCAAATAAAACTAAAACACTAGTTAGTCCAATAGCCAACCCCTGCGACACATTCACTCCATTCAGGCGCGTAAATTCTAACCCATAATAGCTGAATATTTTTGGTTGTTGATAAACTCGATTACCCCAAATATTGAGCAGAAAAATAAACTCTACATATAATATAACCAGAGTCAAAATACTTTCTAAATTAGTATCTTCCACTAGCAAATAAATTGGTAAAGCCAGGGGTAGCCATAACAGTAATAAACACAAGATAAAACAGCCCACCCTGATAGGGGCGGGACTTTGGGCAATTTGGGCTAAATTAATTTTCATTATAGACAGGACTTAAGCAACTGGCACATTGGTAGGGTGCGTCAGATATCAACAATCTGTTTATTTGCAGGATTTATGCAGTCTGACGCACCCTACAACAGATTTTTGGTGTGACACTTGCGTAAGTCCTAATAGAGTTTAGTCAATAGACATCTCCAGAAATTAAATATGCGTATCCTAGAACCCTTGTAGAGGCGTTCCATGGAACGTCTCTACATTCTTTTTTGGAGATGTCTAATCATCATTAGTCCTAATTATATATTTCTGCCAATGACCAATGACCAATGACTACCAACTATTCTTCTGGTTCAATCGTACTACTTAAACCATGATTGTTGAGGGTTTCACAATAGAACTCCGCGTGTTCTTGGGCGCAAGTAATAACCAAAGCTAACCCATTATGGTGAGCTTCCATCATAATACTAACAGCTTGCGGTTGGGTAATGCTATTAACAGTAGTCATTAGCACTTGTACAACATACTCCATCGGATTATAATCATCATTATGGAGCAAGACGCGATACTGAGGCGCAAGCTTGCGGGATGTAGAACGCTTCTCAATGGTTTCGACTGACACGGTTCTTTGCTCTTTTATCGTTGATTTACTACAATATGTTCCTGTTCAGCATTTGCCTAACAGTTATTGACTTCTGCATTGCCGTATTTCCATCTTAAAATACCTTTGGCGTTACTGAGAAGTTTTTCCTATAACATCATAGCACAAACACAAGAAATTTACATTAATAATTGGGACAGAAAAATTTTCCCTTATTTTTTATCTCATCACTGGCAACGGGAATTATTAAAATTAAGGAAACTGCCACACAGAAGTTACTCTAGATAGTTATGGATATCAGCCCAAAATTTCAACCGGGACAAATTGTATCCTTGGATTATAGCCATCAGCATCTTTATGCAGAAGTCATTGAAATCGTCGTTTCCCGACAATTGTGCTGGGTGCGTCCTTTACTGCTTGTGAACTCTAACTCAGAATTACCACTTATAATTGATTTACAAGGTGTATCAGATTTGTTCTGGCCACTAGATTTGTTTAGACCGGCTTTAGATACAGAAGTTATTGCCTTTTTAGGGCAACTTTTTCCTAAAGAACTAAAATTTGAGCCTGATTTAGTAGCTAAACAACAATTTAATTTATTTATTCATCAACTGTGGCAAGCATATCAACAAGGACAAGAAACATCAAGAGACTTAATTGCATAGGTAATACTAGCAACAATAGAATGTTAATACGCAGCGTTAATACCTTCCAGCACGAGTATTATCCCCAGGTAGGAACTAACTGCACTCTGCCAGCATCCATCTCTGCCATTAGTAATTCTAAAGCTTCATAGTCAACATCAGAGATATGACCTAGCTTTGTTAATTCTGAGTTAATCTCATTTTCGATTTCTGGCGTTAGCTTGCGGATATGCAGGGCTTTTTCTACCAACTGACGAATCACGTATCGAGTTTTCATAACAAATAAACCAAATTGCAGTTACTAGTCATTATCTAAGACAATGCTCGGTATAAAAGGTGATTTATACCTCTCGACGCTGTGATTTAGATCACTACTCAATAATCAAGACCAGTTATTCGCTAATTCTGTTTTTATCAATGACAAGGGTAAAAGTCAAGGTGGACAAATACAGAGGAGTTTTACTGAAACCACCTTCATTCCTAACTTCAGCAAGAGTAACTGCTATAGGGACAGATGATTAATCTGCCTTCAGAAGGCATAAGTAGATTGTTTTTTAACTTGCTAAAAAAAAATGTATATATCAGTACACTTTACCATTGACTTATGACAATCTTTAAATAAACCCAGTCAAGCTATAAAGATTGAGTAAAGAGTCTTCCAAGTTGTAGCCAAGTCAGGAAAAAAAGTTTATGCTCAGATGAAGCGCAATTGAAAAAGTCTTGAAAAACGCAATCTAGCGATCGCTTCGCTGATTTTGTCGGTTAGGTTAAGAACCATATCCCTACAGGACAGTAGGTTTTGCTTTAATACACCTTGTCAGATCTTGAATTGAGAATTGCTGTAAAAATTTTTTAACTGAGGTGAAAATCGCTAATTAATGCTAGTCTTGGGGTGGTTAGCTGTAATTTATGGTAGCTAGAAGATAGCAAAGTGGCTGTTTTAGTTGAACAATTAATAACATCGGATATTTTAAAACCTGCCCGTTACCTGGGTAATGAGCGTTTAGCGGTCCATAAACCTTGGGATACGGCAACAATTCGTTGGGTTTTGACCTATCCAGAAGTGTATGAGGTAGGGGCATCAAATTTAGGGCATATCATCTTATACAATATTTTGAATGCCCAGCCTCGCCAGTTATGCGATCGCGCTTATCTACCAGGAGCGGATTTAGCCGCCAAACTTCGCACCACGCAGACGCCCCTGTTTGCTGTGGAATCTAAACGGTGGTTGACGGACTTCGATATTTTAGGCTTTAGTCTCAGTTACGAATTAGGATGCACCAATATTTTAGAAATGTTGGATTTAGCGGGAATCCCTGTCACCAGAGAAGAACGGTTACAGGGAAATTACCCGCTAATTTTTGCCGGTGGACAAACAGCAACATCTAACCCCGAACCCTATACAGATTTCTTCGATTTCATGGTTTTGGGAGATGGTGAAGAACTGCTTCCCGAAATTGGCTTGGTTTTAGAAGAAGGGAAAAAATCAGGCTTGAGTCGTCAAGAACTATTATTAGACTTGGCGCAAGTTCCTGGTGTCTATGTGCCGCAGTTTTATGAAATGGGTAAAGGTGGGGCTGTATATCCCCTGGGTCTAGATGTACCCAAAAGAGTCCTCAGAAGAGTCGCCACACCCATTCCTGCCTATTCTATTGGCTTAGTTCCTTATGTAGAAACAGTCCATGATCGCCTCACCATTGAAATTCGTCGCGGTTGTACTCGCGGTTGTCGTTTCTGTCAACCAGGAATGCTAACTAGACCTGCGAGGGATGTCGAACCGGAAAAAGTGGTAGAAGCTATAGAAAAGGGAATGGGGGAAACTGGTTACAATGAGTTTTCCCTGTTGTCTTTAAGTTGTTCTGATTATTTAGCCCTACCAGCGGTGGGGATGGAAATAAAAAATCGCTTAAAAAATGACAATATTTCTCTCACCTTACCTAGTCAGAGAGTAGATAGGTTTGATGAAAATATTGCCAATATCCTGGGAGGTACGCGCCAAGGTGGGTTAACCTTTGCCCCAGAAGCGGGTACACAAAGAATGCGGGATATTGTCAATAAGGGTTTGACAAATGAAGAGTTATTGCGGGGGGTAAAAACGGCTTGGGAACAGGGTTGGGATAAAATTAAGCTGTATTTTATGATTGGTTTACCCGGTGAAACCGATGCTGATGTGATTGGCATTGTGGAAACTGTCCGCTGGTTAAAACAAGAATGTTGGGAAAAAGGCCGCAGATCGTTAAACTTTACTTTGACCATTTCCAACTTTACCCCCAAACCCCATACTCCCTTTCAATGGCATTCAGTTTCCACAACTGAGTTTGCGAGAAAGCAAAACCTCCTGCGGGAAGAATTTCGGGGAATGCGGAATGTGAAAGTAAATTTCACGGATTTTCGCATCTCGGCGATGGAAGACTTTATTGGTAGAGGCGATCGCACCTTGGGGAAAGTGTTACATCGGGCTTGGAAATTGGGTGCAGGGATGGATGCTTGGTTTGATAATGTAGATAAAGCCTTTACAGCTTGGGGAACAGCCATTACCGAAGCCGGTTTAGACTGGAAATACCGTCAAGTGGAAAATGGCGAATGGAATCTGTTTGCTGTCAGCAACAACGAACAAGAAACTCTCTCACCTCTGGATACTCCCTTACCTTGGGATCATATTGATACTGGCATTGATAAAAAGTGGCTGCAACAAGACCTAGAACGCGCTCTAGCAGCCGCAATTGTCCCTGACTGCTCTTTTGAAGGTTGTTCTCATTGTGGAGTCTGTGGCACTGATTTCGGTCACAATGTGGTGATGGCTGCACCACCCATTCCCAGCTTTGCCGGCGATTTTGTCCCCAACACCACCAAAGCTCAACGATTGCGAGTATGCTTTGGTAAACAAGGAGATATGGCTTTAGTCAGTCACTTAGATTTAATGCGTCTATTTGATCGAGTCATGCGCCGTGCCGGTTTACCCATCACCTTTACAGGTGGTTTTCATCCTGGACCAAGGATTGCTTTAGCCAGTGCTTTAAGTTTAGGTGCTACCAGTAGTGGAGAAATAGTTGATTTTGAGTTGACTGAACCAATGGATGTGGCAACTTTTCATGCCCAATTGGTTAAACAACTACCTAGTGACATTCCTGTGTATAATGTAGTAGAAATAGACATCAAGTCTCCCTCCGCTACCCAAACTCTGGAAGCAGCCGAGTATTTATTAACAATATCTACAGCCCAAAGCGAGGGACAATCGGCACAATGGCAAAACTGGATTGACACTATTAAACATCAAAAGGAGATTTTATCGGCACATACAACCAAATCCGGTAAACAGCAATTAATAAATCTGCGCGTTACCGAAGGTCAGCGAAGCTATCGCCTGTGGGAAATAGAATTAATTTCAGTCTCTCACCAAGAATTAGACTCAATAGCCGTTGTCCGTTACTTGGGTAGTTGTCGCCCTGATGGAGTGATCTTGCGTCCTGAGCAAATCTTGTCTATGCTGGAAACGGTGGCGAATGTAGAATTTCATCTCTTGCATATCCACCGCCAGCGTCTAGTTATTGGCTAACTTGCTAGTAGTTGTCAAAAATTAGCACATTGTAGAAATTGATTTTTGGCAAGGTTGCGTTAGAATGATAATCAAGAGAAATTTTCTGGCACTGCATTGAATGACTTGATTCACTACCTGAGATCACCTGAGTTCGGTGTTAGGAGTTTCTCCTTCGGAGACGCTACGCGAACGGAGTTATGATTTTTTCAAGGAGATCATAAGGGTTTGAGACTCATACTTGGGGCAGTTTTCCACAAATTATCTTATGTCGAACTCAGGTGAGATCATCACAGGAACGAAGGCAAAGATATACAGCAGATTGCAAATTAATGAAGTACAGGATCTAAATTCAAAGCCGGACAGCAAGCCAGTTTTACTCCTGACTCCTGACTCGGTGAGTTCTGCTGTAAGAGTGTAACTTCTAAGATTGTATCCCAGACAAACTCTACTGCTGATGACAAATCACTCTCTCTAGCTACCCTGTGAATCAATCGCTAACAATAGCTTTCCTTAACTTCTCCACTAACTGATTCAGTCCATCTCTTAAATCAGACTTGCTTTTATTGCGGGCTTTTAAGCAACTGCTACAAATGTAAGTGTGTCCAATTGTAAAAATACTACATAAGTAGGGATGGCTGAATAAACCTGAAACCATTTATTAAAAGAGGGTTTCGCGGATTTTTACCACAAAAAAGTGCCAGGTTTTGGCTAATGGTGTCTCAAAATAGGTGCATTTTTCTTTGTCGGATTGGGAAAATTGAGGATATCCAGACAGTTAAAACTGTTCCCTGCCCTCACAGACAACTTTTTCAGCAAGCCCTAAGTATTGACAGTGATGACAACCCTGCCATAATTCTTACAAGGATGACCGTATAAGTTATCTGCACCTAGCTAGACTTTCTAGTAAAAACACGGATAGTGAATTCAGTGCTAAAAGCAGATTTACCTGCACCAGCAGATGGTAAACCCCGAGAGATACCGTGTTTAGACGCGGAGTTTTCCACAAAGTGTGTACTTATAGCAGAAGTCAGGAATCAGTGAGTCAGGAGTAAAACCCTGGTTGGGGATGAGTTTCATGATTAATTGATGTCCTAACTACCTTGTGTGTTGCTATATTTAGATATGGTCAGCTTTACTTAATGAATCTTAACTTTGAAACAGATATCTACGGATATCCAAAGTTTAAATAGCAGCGTATAGTAGGGGAAATCAGCCAAGGGCGGTTGATGGAAGTTCTTAAACTATATGCAGTTATCCAGGAATAATCCGGCGTGTAAACGCAATCACAGTATCATTAGCTCTTCATAACTTTGCAGAGCTACTCAAATTGGAAATTTTTATTACTAGTAGCGTCTTGTAGCAGCGACCGTCAGGACAAGCGGGATAACAAAGAAATTCCTGGTCATTCCCAGCGGTGCTGCCAATTTTTGAGGAAATTGAATGCCAAAACAAATTATCATCGCAGAGCAGCATCAAATTGCTGCCGTATTTTCAGAAGATCAAATACAAGAACTCGTTGTAGCTACGGGTCATCATCAAATTGGTGATATCTATTTAGGTGTAGTCGAAAATGTATTACCTGGGATAGATGCGGCTTTTGTCAATATCGGCGATCCAGAACGCAACGGTTTTATTCACGTCACTGATTTAGGTCCATTAAGACTAAAACGTAGTGCAGCAGCGATTACAGAACTGTTAACACCACAACAAAAAACCTTAGTGCAGGTAATGAAAGAGCCAACTGGATCAAAAGGTCCCCGGCTCACAGGTAATATTACCTTACCTGGACGTTATGTGGTATTAATGCCCTATGGACGAGGGGTAAATTTATCGAGACGGATTAAAAGCGAAAGTGAACGGAATCGCCTCAGAGCTTTGGCTATTTTAGTGAAACCAGCAGGGATGGGTTTGCTGGTACGCACAGAAGCAGAAGGTAAGCCAGAAGAAGCAATTATTGAAGATTTAGAAGTGCTGCAAAAGCAGTGGGAAATTGTCCAGCAAGAAGCAGTGACTTCCCGTGCGCCGGCGCTACTGAATCGTGATGATGACTTTATTCAGCGTGTGCTTCGGGATATGTATGGTAGTGATGTGAATCGCATTGTTGTTGATTCCAGCACTGGCTTAAAACGGGTGAAACAGTATTTACAAAACTGGAGTGGTGGACAAACACCGCAAGGATTGTTGATTGATCATCACCGCGATCGCTCACCTATTTTAGAATATTTCCGCATCAATGCCGCCGTCCGTGAAGCCCTCAGACCCAGGGTAGATTTACCATCAGGCGGTTATGTGATCATCCAACCAACGGAAGCCTTAACTGTCATAGATGTGAACTCCGGTTCGTTCACCCGTTCAGCAACTGCTAGAGAAACAGTGTTGTGGACAAACTGCGAAGCAGCGGCGGAAATTGCCCGTCAGTTACGGTTGCGAAACATTGCTGGTGTGATTGTGGTTGATTTCATTGATATGGAATCCCGTCGTGATCAAATGCAAGTTTTAGAACACTTTAACAAAGCTCTTAAAGCTGATAAAGCCCGTCCCCAAATTGCCCAACTGACTGAATTAGGTTTGGTGGAACTGACTCGGAAGCGTCAAGGCCAAAACATTTATGAATTGTTTGGCGAAACTTGTCCGACTTGCGGCGGTTTAGGACATACCGTTAGATTACCAGGAGAACTGGAAAACCGTCTGCCTATTCCAGCTACGGACATCCCAGAGCGGTTTGTACCCATGCCACAAAGGGAATCTCGTCCACCTGCACCCACTACTCGCATCCCTGATATCGGTAATCTGCCACCAGTGACACCGAAAGATGTCTATGATGGTTTTGGTGATGGATTTGAAAGTGAACCAGAATTTAGTTCTCTGCATCTGATCAATCATCCTAGTTACCAAGAATTAAATGATAAGCGTCGTACCCGTACCCGCCGTAGCCGCATTGGTGTAAATGGTGGTAATGGTAAGGATGAATCCCGCTTACCTACTAATCCTCTAGCTTTTGTTAATGATTCAGATTTGGACTTAGAAGAACCTGAATTACCAATGCCAGAAATTTCTCCCCCAACTATTAATAAATCAGGTTGGACGGAAAGACCGGAACGGACAAAGGTAAAATTAGATCCGATTAAGGTAGAACCACCAGAGGTAATTACTGTAGAAATGTCAGCAAAGGAACAGGATACTTATGCCGAAATGGGAATTTCTCCTTTACTCAAGTTAGATCGGGAGGGAAAAAATCCCAGATCGGTGATTATTAATGTTGTCCAACCAGGAGAATCACCTAGTGAAACACCTGAAGTTAAGCCTGAACCAATTGTTACTGAAAAAACAATTCCTGAAGTTGTCACTCTTAAACTACAGGCACCAAAGTTTGAGATAGAAGAAGATTCATCTTTTCCACCATTAGTAATATTTCCAGAACTGACTAGAATTTCCGAAGAAAAAGCAAGTAAACCTGAAGGACAAATAGAGCCTGAGCAAGAAACTAAAGCTGAAGAAAAAACGGAATCTGAAAAAGAAATAGAATCTGATAATAGTAGTTCTATTCCTAACCGTCGTCGTCGTCGTCGTTCATCAGCCTTAGATACAGATGGTTTCGGACTATGATTTTTGTGAATGGTCTGAACTATGATTTTTGTGATTTTTGTGATTAATTAATGATTAATTAATGAATCAATCAATCAGGTAAATCAAATCAATCAAGTAAATCAAATAAATCAAACAAATCACAGTTCAGACAATGGGAGAAATTAAACCTGCATCCTGGGATAATTCGAGTTGGTTAGAGTTTTCTACTTACTCAAATATGCAGGGTGCAGTTGGGGGTGTAGATGAGGTAGGCAGGGGCGCTTTATTTGGTCCTGTGGTGGCAGCGGCGGTTATATTACCAGTAGACGCTTTGTCAATCCTGATGTTAGATAACATTAAGGATAGTAAAAAGCTGTCTAGTTCTCGGAGAACTAAACTGGCTCAAAAAATTGCCTCGTTGGCTGTAGATTGGAGAATTGGTTATGCTACAACTGCGGAAATAGATGAGTTGAATATTTTACAGGCAACTCTTTTGGCTATGAAGCGGGCGGTTTTGAAGTTGCGGATAAAGCCTGAACTATGTTTGATTGATGGTAATCAGTTGGTGAAGAATTTGCCAATACCTCAAGAAACAGTTGTCAAAGGTGATGAGCGATCGCTTAATATTGCGGCAGCTAGTATCATGGCCAAGGTTTGGCGTGATGATTTAGTGCAACGGTTAGCGTTAAAATATTCGTTGTATGATTTAGACAAGAACAAAGGTTATGGAAGTCCGCGTCATTTACTGGCGCTTCAAAAATACGGACCTTCATCTTTACATCGTCGCTCTTTTCGTCCTTGCCAAATTCTATCTTCAAATTAAGTAAGTTGGCGTTGAAAATTGTCGTTATAGCAAGGCAAGAGGCAAGAGGCAAGAGTAAAGAAGGTTTCAGCGATTTTACGTTTCTTTACACAGTTTGGTTTTATTATGTTCACCTACTTACTCAAAATTTAAAGTTGGTAATATGACTCCTGATTCCTGATTTCTGACTGCTGTTGTATGATCAATCTCGTTATTTTGAGTTTGGGAGATTACCCAACGACGATAATCTGCTAGGAGATGATGTAACAATCTTTGCTTAATTGTTAGTAGTACACTTTTGAGCAATCCATTCCCTGTAGTTTCTAAAATTGATTTGGGTGTAAAGGAAAATGGTTGCGGTATGTCTACTAAAACTTCCAAATCGGCTTTTCCTTGCAAGTGGGTTTCACCATTGAGTTGTACTGGTGACAAATAACCTTTTAAATTCAGTGCAAACCTTTCGTTAATATACTCAAAACCCAATATCTCACAACCGAGCGATCGCAAATAAATTGTGCCACTGGCATCTGCCCAAACTCTCATGTCTACCGTTGGTTGAATACTCAGTGACATAAAAGATAGATCACGCATTTTTAACCGAAAAACTTCGTCAGAAAGTTGTTGAATTCTAGTATTATCAGCTAAGGCATTAACTAAACGTTGAGGCTGGCGCAGGTAGTGTTGTATAGGAATAGATTGCTTAGGAAGGGAAATTTCCACCGATTGAGAGGCAATAAACTTAGTAACCATGAGCAAATTAAACCATTTGTTTTTTATTGTAATATTTTTTAACAATATTTAGGGTTTGCTAAAAAAGTCTTTTCGTGAAGGCTAGGAGTCAGGAGTCAGGAGGAAGAAGAAGTTTAAAGTAGGAATAGTCTCAAATCTAAGAAAGTGATAGGTAAATGGACGGTTTTAACGTTCATTCCTGGCGGCTAATTCCCCTTTTTTAACCCAGAAACTCTTCATATATCTAGGTTTTTGGTTTATATGGCGATCGCCACCCTATCAGCAACCCCCATTCAACAACTTGAATTGCCAAAAATCCAACTCTTAATTCATTATTTATCAAATTCGCCAAATTTAAAAGTATGAATCAGAAAATCGCCCATTTAGGTCCACCGGGGACTTATGCCGAACAAGCGGCTTTTTTTTATCTTAACTGGTTAAAAGCCCATTCAGAAATTAATTCTCAAAAAAGCTTTGAATTATGTCCATATTCTACCATTGCTCAGTCCCTGCAAGCGATCGCTGATAATCAAGCAGCCATAGCTGTTGTTCCGGTGGAAAATTCTATTGAGGGTAGTGTCAACATGACAATGGATAGCTTATGGCAATTAGGGAATTTAAAAATTCAATTAGCTTTAGTTTTACCAATTCAACATACATTAATTTCCTATGCCACAAGTTTAGATAATATTAAAACTGTCTATTCTCATCCTCAAGCGTTAGCACAATGTCAAGAATGGATATCACAGTTTTTGCCAAATGTCAATTTAATTCCTAGAAATTCAACCACTGAAGCACTACAAGGATTAGAAGCGGAGGTCACGACAGCAGCTATATCTTCCAGTCGGGCGGCACAATTGTATAATTTACCTATTCTGGCCAGAGGAATTAATGATTATCCAGAAAACTGTACTCGGTTTTGGGTAGTAAGCACGGAAGAAAATCATCCTCTGGATTGTACTCATACATCTTTAGCTTTCAGCTTGCCAGCTAATGTACCAGGTGCATTAATGAAAGTATTGTCAGTATTTGCTGGTTTAGGTATTAATCTAAGTCGAATTGAATCACGTCCGACAAAACGTTCTTTAGGAGAATATTTATTTTATTTAGATGTTGAAGCAGATGTAAATGCACAAATCATGAAATCTGCTTTGGAAGAGGTGCAGAATTATACAGAAATTTTGAAAATTTTTGGTAGTTATAGTGTGTTACCGATTAGTTTATAATTGGTCATTGGTCATTGGTGAAAACTATTCTTCTTTTTTCTTCCTTCTTCTTCATCCTGACTCCTGACTCCTGACTCCTGAACTCCTGACTCCAATAGTGTAAAAATATATAGAATATTCTGCAAATATCCATTACATTACCTTTTAAAATGCCAAGTTTTCCGACTTCTACCTTAATGCAAATATCTGTAGCGCCAAAACTTTGTCAACCTTTAAAGATTGTCGCCTTGGGAGATAGCCTAGTATATGGATACGGTGATCCAGAGAAAGGTGGTTGGGTGGAACAATTGCGACGGTGGTGGATGTTACCGGATAGTGTGGGTCATGTGCTTTATAATTTGGGGGTAAGGGGCGATCGCACACGGCAAGTTTACCAAAGATTAGAAGCAGAATTTCGTCACCGGGGAGAAATCCGCAATCGTGTTCCTGACTTGATTATTTTGTCTGTGGGTGTGAACGATACACCTCGGTTAAGAAGTCCTAACGGCAGAAATTACACAGATTTTAGTCAGTTTGAATCAGAAATCGCCACATTACTGGATCAAGCTCAAAAACTCTGTCCTGTGCTGTTTGTGGGGATGGTTCCCGTAGACGAAAGCAAAATGCCCTTCCTTGATTGTTTATTTTATAATCATGCCGACCAATACCGCTACAAAGAAGCAACACGACAAGCTTGTGAACAAAGACAAATTCCCTATTTAGATATTTTTGATCAATGGATGCAGCGGAGTCAAGGATGGAGGAGCGATCGCATTACCAACGACGGACTGCACCCCAACACCCTGGGTTATCAGGATTTATTAGAAGCCGTACTCAACTGGAAAGAATTATCTCAATATCATTGTCAAGCTGATTATGGGGTGGAATTACAGCAGGAGTTGAGATAAGTTGGCTGTCAGAAATGGCTAACACCACGCTTCGCTATCAGGATGTCCCGGATTAAAGGATGAACAGGATGAAAACAGGGATTTTACAGCACTTCCCGATGTTATGAGGTACAAATGGCAGAGTTTGGGTTTATGGTCATTGTAAACCCCTACCCTCCAAGATTCCACCTCATTAACCCTCCCGTACCGCTACCGTAAAAAGATATTTTGATAGTAGAAAAATATTTCTCAACGACGCTATAATAAAAAAATCTATACTTCAATGAATAAGTAATTATGAAAAAAATAGAAATAGAACTAGATCAAGAAACTTATGACAAAATACAACAACTAACCCAGACTAATCATTGTCAAATCTCCGATTTAATTAAAGCAATGATTGAGCAATTGACTCAACCAGAAATTCTCAACGATTCATTTATTGGCAAATGGTCAGATGATGCAGAATTAGTTGATCAAATGATTGAAGATATGTTAAAACATAGAACCTAAAAGATGCCAAATTAACAGTGAAAAATAAGACTTTAATTGATACAGATATTTTGTCAGAAATTCGCAAAGGTAAAAATCCCCAAGTTATAGCTAAAGCGATTGCCTATAAAACTATTTTTAAACATTATACGATATCTGTAATTACAGTTTCAGAAGTTATCAAAGGATGGAGAAAATTAAACCGCAATGATCGGATTCAGGAATTTTTAATAGATTTACCACAAATGAAGATCTTATCTTTAGAACAAAAAAGTGCTGAATTATCTGGATTAATTTACGCTGATTTAGAAAAAACTGGACAAACCATAGGATTAGCAGATGTATTAGTTGCTGCAATTGCTATAGAAAATAATTTAATTCTAGTAACAGGAAATACTAAACACTATCAAAAAATTCAGTCATTAGGCTATCCTTTGCAATTAGATAATTGGAGAGATTGATTTAGAATCAGCCACTTCTGAGGGCGACAATGGGGTCTAACATAGCAGCTTGTCGGGCGGGAAAGACACCGAAAACTAAGCCTATGCTACCAGATATTGTCACAGCCACAGCGATCGCATATAGAGGAAATTGAGGAGTTAAAGGCGTGAAAAATGCCAAGGGGATAGTTCCCCCAACTCCCAAAATTATCCCCAACAAACAGCCAGAAAGAGAGAGAATAATTGCCTCAATTAAAAACTGCGCTAAAATATCATTCTGAGTTGCCCCAACTGCCTTGCGTAAACCAATTTCTTGAGTGCGTTCGGTCACAGAAACTAACATAATATTCATAATGCCAATTCCCCCTACTAACAAAGAAATGGCAGCAATTAAAGCTAATAATAAAGATAAAATACCAGTTACCTGTATTACTAATTCTTGAAACTTTTTATTAGCAAAAACAGCCACATCTTTTTTACCATGAAGTCGAGCCAGAATATTAGTAATTTGAAAACCTGCGGCGCGAACACTATCTTTATCCTTTGCAGTCACTAAAATATAACTAATAGGAATATCAGATATTGATCTGCGTCCAACTAATCTATTCGCAAATGTTGTCAGTGGAACAATTGCAGTTTGATCCAAATTCTCCCCAGCATAAGCACCCTTTGATTGTAACAAACCAATAACTTGAAACGAGATATTATTAATGAGAACTTCTTGTCCCACAGGATTTTCATCACCGAACAACTTGCGGCTAGTTTCCGCACCCAAAACAGTGACTTGAGCCTGTTCTTGCTGTTGTTTTTGATTAAACATTCTGCCAGTGACAAGCACAAGATTCTGCACAGCAAGCAAATCAGACGTAGTTCCTTTAACAGTTGTGGATGTTAATTTATTATTAAAACTAATTGGCATTTTTTGCTCATCTACAGGCGCAACTTGACTAACACTAGGAACTTGAGCTTTAATTGCTTCTGCGTCTGATAACACCAATTGAGCATCAGGAAATTTCATCCCTTCTTCATCTTCAAAATTACTATATACCGTCAGTTGATTTGCTCCAAATGCCTCAAGTTTTCCCAAAACGAGATTTTGTGCGCCCTGTCCAATCCCAATCATACTAATAACAGAAGCATTGCCAATAATTATTCCTAGCATGGTTAATCCGCTACGGAGTTTATTAGCAGAAATAGTTGTAAAAGCCATGTTCACACTTTCTAGAAAATTCATAAAAATAGAAATTTACTTCTTTAATTTACTTCCTTCTTTCTTCTTCCTTCCTTCTTCGTGTTCTTCGCTCCTTCGTGGTTCATTTAATCAATATTCTTCCAGTAAAAAGAGAGTAGGCTAAGATCCAGTAACACGATCAACACCATCAATTAATTGATTAGCTGGTGGTTGAATAAAAACCCGTTCACCCTCAGAAAGTCCGCCCAAAATTTGCGTTTTATCACCAGAAGTAATTCCTACCTGTATGGGATGAAATTTGGCTTGATTATCTTTGTCTGGTAACAATACACCCACTTGCCCCTCTTTACCAGAAACCACAGCAGCAGAGGGAATTACCAAAGCATTGCGAATGTCATTTACCCGAAAAGTTAACTTCACATTTAGCCCTACCTTGAGTTGATATTGACCCGTTGCCAAAGCAATCTTGACTCGCATAAAAGTGACATTTTCTTCCTTAACTCCTCTGGGGGCAATCAATCGAACTTTCCCTTGAAAAACTTGATCAGGAAAAGCATCAAGGCGAATTTCCACAGGCTGATTTTTCTGAATCTGCGCCATATTTACTTCGGGAACTTTAGCTTCTATTTCCAAACCACTGGATAATTCAGCAATGGAGGCACTAGTTCCTCCTTCATTAGTAGAAACAGAAGTATTTGGAGTTACAAAGTCCCCCGCTTGGGCAAAACGCCGGGTAATTAAGCCAGCGAAAGGAGCGCGAATAAAAGTATTTTCTAACTGATTTTCATAAAATTGTAATTGGGCAGTTGCTTGAGCCACTTCAGCACCAGCTTTGGTAATTTCCTCAGTTTGATAACCGGAAAGTAGTTTTTTCAGTTGTTGTTGAGCAGATATCAGACTAAATTTAGCTTGTTCTAAGTTATCCTTGGCACTTTTTTCCTCATTTAAAGCCGCATCTAAATCATCACGGGATATCGCCCCTTGTGATACAGGATATTGCCTACGCTGGACTCGTTGAGAGGCTAATACCAAGCGAGATTCAGCTTCCCGCACTTGGGCTGTGTACTTACGCACATCAGCTTGAGCGATCGCAATTTCTTCTGGTCTATAACCCCTACGCTTTTCTTGTAAATCAGCTTTTGCCTTCCATAACAGCGCTCGATACTGATTCACCTGGGCTTGAAAGGCTTGACGCTCCATTTCTGCAACTAATTGTCCTTTTTGGACAGAACTACCTTCATCTACATAGAGTTTGGCAATTCGACCGGCTTCTCTTGGGCCAATATTAATTTTGCGAACTGGTTGCACGACTCCATTAGTTTTGATTTTAATGTTTAAGTTGCTGGTAGTGACAGGGACTGTTAAATCTGTAATATCTTTTTTGCTGGGTTGATACCAATGGCTGAAATAAGCAATAGCAATTCCAGATAAACTAACTGCGGTCAGTCCAATGAGCCAAGGAATCGGATTTTTGATGTTCATGGCTGCTGCATAGAATAATATTTCAAAAATAATTGAACGCAGATAAACGCAGATAAACGCAGATAATTTTTCTATTTCTCAAACTCCTACTCTCCGCGCCTGGAGCGCCTCTGCGTGTTAGCGAAGCGGGGCGAAGCCTGAAAAAATCATACCTTCATTCACCAACGCCGAATTTTATAATTCTGTGCAGCGCCAGATGTGATTGATATTACACCCCATACTGTTCTACCTGCATATTCCAAAGCGCGGTATATTCTCCTCCCAGTTGTAAAAGTTCTTGGTGAGTACCGTCTTCAATTAAATGACCATCTTTGAGGACTAATATCCGGTCAGCCATTCGCACTGAGGCTAATCTGTGGGTAATAAGAATGGTAGTTTTTTCTTCCGCCAGTTCCACAAAGCGCAGGTAAAAATCACACTCGCTGCGGGGGTCTAGTGCTGCGGTAGGTTCATCTAAAAGGAGTAGCTGGGCTTGTTTGCGGACAAATGCACGAGCTAGAGCTAATTTTTGCCACTGTCCTCCAGAAAGTTCTGTACCACCAAACTGTTTACCCAATTGTGTATCTTCTCCACTGGGAAAATCATCAACCAGTTTGACGATATCGGCTTTTTCTACCGCATATCGGAGAATATCTCGATGTTCTAAGGCGGCGAGGTTTCCTAATGCAATATTTTCTCCAACGGTGAGGGAGTAATGTCCAAAGTCTTGGAAAACACCCGCAATTTGCTGTCGCCACTGTTCTAAATTCAAATCTCTCAGGTCTATACCATCAACGATAATCCGTCCTGTGGTGGGGTCGTAGAGCCTCGTTAATAACTTAACTAAAGTGGTCTTACCTGCGCCATTTTCTCCAACTATGGCTACCGTTTGTCCTGGGTAAAGGGTAAAAGAAATATCCTTGAGTGCTAATCTACCATCTGGGTAGTGAAAATCAACTTGATCAAAGGTAATACCTGTACGAATCGGAGTGGGGATTTTTTCTCCAGGTATGTTCAATACCATTGGGGTGGGACTGTCGAGAAAGTTGAAAAACTGCTGCATATAGATAATATTCTCGAATAAATCCAACCAATGACTGACAAATCTTTCGAGATTATTCTGGAAGTAAGTTAATGATTGTACAAATAAAAGTACACTTCCTGGGCTTAACAGTCCTCGAAAAGCTTGCTTAACTACCCAATAGAAAGAAAATCCGTTTCCTAATGTACTGAGAATGGCTAAACTAGATGACCAAAATGCTTGTTTACCTCGCAAATGCCGCATGGATTGATGTAGAGATTGAAATGCTTGTCCGTAAAGCTGCATAAAAAATGCACCTAGCTGAAACAACCTAATTTCTTTGGCATAGGTATCAGTGAGCATTACTGTCGTGTAATACTGCATTTTTCGAGCTTGGGGACTGTTTTCAAATAAAGTGATCCAAATCTCTCTACCATATTGGGAAGAAACTACGATCTGGGGTATAGTGGCGATCGCAATCACAATGGGTATCCAAAAAGCCAGGGGAATTAATAGCCCAACTACCACGATTAAAGTAATCAATGAGCGACTTAATTCCACCAAATTCTCGACTAAATTTAAGGGTTTATAGCTAACCTGTTGTTGCAGAATTTGTAACTCATCATAAAATTCAGCATCTTCAAATCTACTCAAGTCTGAAAAACTATCAGCTTTTCGCATTAATAATAAACTAATGTGAGCCGTTAATTTATCATTGAGATTTCCTTGCAGTGCAAATATCCAAGGATAAAGCAGGGTTTCTAATAGCAAAGCTCCCACCCATGCTGCTACCAAATACCATAGAATGGAATCATCTAAGACTTTACCAGTTGTTAAAGCCGTAGCCACAGTATCTACTACCAGTTTAGTAATCCAAACACTAACCCCAGGAAGAAAACCTTGCAATAAGGTTACAGCAATCAAAAACACCATTTCTTGAGGTGCTGCTGTCCATAACAAGGGTAAGGAACGCCATAAAACTCTACTATAATCTTCCGCCCAAACTCTTAAATCACTCATTAATTAACCCTAATTTTTTATAAGCTGTTAGATAATTCCCTGATTTCCAAAAATTTGATATTTTTCAAGTAATCAGGACTTACGCAACTGGTACATTGGCAGGGTGCGTCAGATCGCATAAATCCTGTAAATAAACAGATTGTTGATATCTGACGCACCCTACAACAAATTTTTAGTGTAACACTTGCGTAAGTCCTAGTAATAACTAAATTTATTACTTCAATCTTTTGGCATTTTTTTTTGATTCTGCTGTCTATGTACTTTAATATCTTACTTTTGAAAATTTTTGTCCTCCACTTCTTAAGGATGAATATTTCAAAAAGATTAACTGTATGTTGTCTCACACCCTGACTAAAGGAGTAAATATAAAGAAATAGAACTGCTCTTTTAAATCAGTTATGAGCATTATTTTAACTTCGCTTTAACTATCAAATTACCTGGAATTACAAGAGTTTGATGCACCATTAGCACAAGTTCATAAATTGAGCCTGAATCTATCAAGAGATAAAATAATACTACTCAAGAAAGAAGAAAATCGTCCAAGAAAAGATATTCTTGTAGAAGTTGGATAAGCAAATAAAGACATAATTGGCAATTCTGAAGAGAGCAATTTTTATAAAAGACAAGGTTTTACGGAATATAAATCCTATCGGCTAGTTGCCCGGACTGATCATAAACTGATTTTGCTCTTTTGTGGACTAGTGGATTTTTGAAAATGAGTCTTCATGTTTTTTAACTATACCTGTATCGGCGGTAATAGTTAGGCATTAATAATTGCTTGATTTTCTGATTATTCTTCAAATTTGTGAATACTGGATGGCTCAAAAAATCATCCTGGCTTTTCATAAACTCAAATACAGATTTGTAACCAAGTTATTGAATTCAAGTTAAAAGGAGTAGGTGACAATGCTGGCAGAAAAAATACTGAGTCAACCGACAATAGAAATGCGTTTGGTAGACCAAGCAGACAAACTAGAAAAACTTCTGTTATCTGATGAAGAAATCGCAGCTTTAGAAAAGTTAGCAATGTCAGAAGTATTTGACTCTAAAACCATCCAAAGTTGGTTTGGTCATTGCGGTGGCTGTGGTGGTGGAGGATGTGGAGGATGTGGAGGATGTCGCGGATGTCGTGGCTGTGGGTGTCGTGGCTGTCGTGCCTGCGGAGGATGCTGGTTTAGCAGTGAGGGAACAGGATCAGGTGTGTTGGAAGACACTGATGAGGTCGGTTTTGGATACTAACTAAACCTAGAAATAGAACAGCAATTTAGTAATTTGAGAAACCGATTTTTTTGAGTTTATAACTCCCAAATCTGGCTAAAAAAGCCCATTGAAACCCTGTTTTTGTCAACAAAAAATATTGTAAGAAACAGGGTTATAAATTTTTTTGATTGCTATTGATAACAGGATTCATTTTTTGCAATAAAGTCTATGAAATTAAATGATGGTCAGCGACTTCGGCTACTAGAACACGTTGTGATTAACGTGATGCCGGCAGATTGCAGTGGGGAAGAAAGTATGATATTTAATACAACACGGCGAACCCTGAGAGTACAGGGTCAAGCTCTGCATAATGTAGAAAAAATTGTTTTACCTTTACTAGACGGCGATCGCACAATAGGAGAAATCCGCGATGCTATTGGCGAACAATTGACCGATTCTTCCCTAAATCAATGTTTAGAATTTTTGATGGACAATCGCCTAGTGGAAGAGTCTTGGGAAGATAGAGATGATTTAGATAGTCGTGCTTATTTACTGCCGCAAATTAGTCTTTATCATGAATTAGGCTTTAACCAAAAAGATGCTCAAAAACACTTAGCTAATGCCAGGATTGCTGTTTTTGGACTGGGAGGTTCGGGACTGATAGCAGCAATTAATCTGGCTACTGCTGGTATTGGTTTTGTCCGTTTGTGTGATGATGCCTGTATCCTGCCGGCGGATTCCCTGTTGTCAGGTTCGGGATTGAATAAAATCGGTGCTTTTCGGGGTGTGGAAGCGGCTCGACAGATTGAAGCCATTGGTGGAGTTACCCAAACAGAGATTGTTACAGATAATTTAAATGACGATACAACCATCAATCCTTTGTTGGCGGACGTTGATCTAGTGATTGTTGCTACTGATGCCGTATCTGTAAATCTCGCCTATCGCTTGAATAGACTATGCCTGAAGATGCAGCGCCCATTGCTACCGGGTGGGGCGGCTGGGATTGAGGGAAATGTCGGTCCACTGGTTTTTGCCAAGGATGGACCCTGTTATCTATGCTATCGAATGCGGTCTATGGCTTGTTCTAAGTTTCCAGAGGCGGAATTAGCGGTTGAACAGTTACTCAACCGGGAACGGCGTTCTCAACCACGACTACGGGAAAATTTACCGATAGGTCAGATGTTGGTGGGAAGTTATATGGCTCTTGATGCGGTGAAGATGATGCTTGGTCTACCTATGGCTACTGACGGAAAATTACTACATATAGACTTACTTAGTACAAAGCTGACTCACAATGTTGTTCTCAAAAAACCAGGTTGTCCCCATTGTTCAGGAAAACAGGTGACAGGGAACAGGTGACAGGTGATAGGGAACAGGTGACACAGGTGACAGGTGACAGGTGACAGGTGACAGGTGACAGG
>NZ_JAQMSE010000052.1:0-4404 GCF_028330045.1 Aphanizomenon sp. CS-733/32 | reverse complement strand
ATACAAAGGGCGGGGAGACCAATACAAAGGGCGGGGAGACCAATACAAAGGGCGGGGAGACCAATACAAAGGGCGGGGAGACCCCGCCCCTACGGGGTTTAAATGCCCCAACTTAATGTTAATGGGCGCTGGGCGAGAACTTGACTATAAAGTTCTTCTAATTGGGTAATATTACCATTTAGGGTATAGCGTTCTAATACTCGCTTTCTGGCTTTTTCTCCCAACAAGGTGGTTAACTCTGGATGATCTTGGCATAGTGGTAAGAGGGTTTTTAACTGCGATCGCACACTGCTTGTATTAATAGCCACACCAGCACCCTTTTCTAAAACTTCCCCGTCTGCACCCACATCAGTTGCTAAACAAGCTACACCACAGGACATAGCCTCTAATAAAGATAGGGATAAACCCTCTACCAAAGAAGGTAAAATAAATACATCTGCCCCTCGTAAAATTTCGATGCGACGATTTTCGTCGGCGATAAATCCTAACCAGATGATGCCATGTTCTCGCCCATAAAATGACTCTAGCGAAGGCTTTAATGGACCATCACCTACAATCAATAATTTGCTATTAACGCCCATGTCTGATTGCTTCCAAGCGCGCAAGAGAGATTCAACGTTTTTTTCTTGGGCAATTCTCCCTTGATAAACAAACAAACGTTCAGCCCCAAATTCGGCTTTAACCTGAGAAACACCGGGAGAATACTTAACAGGATCTACACCATTAGGAATCACCGCAATTTTGCTTTCCCCCACCCCCATACTTGAGAGTAATTCCCGTTGAATTTGGGAAAAAATAATTACCCGATCATAATGATCTAAAAAAGGAGCGTAAAGTTGATAAGCTAAAAGTTGGGTACTAGATATTAATTTTGCTCCCTTCCCGGCAAATGGAGTGTGGAAAGTGGCAATGAGGGGCAAATTTAACTCTTCGCAAATTTCTGGTAAAACAAAATCTAAAGTTGATAGAGTCAGAGAAGCGTGGACTATATCCGGTTTAATTTCCCGTAGGGAATCTTTCAAAACCTTAGTTGCTTTAAAAGAGGGAATTGTGTAAACCTGAGACTTGTAGATAAATGGTAAAGGAACTTCTTGAAAATTAGGCCAATTGTCAGTTGTCGCCTGTTCTTGGGCAAAGTGCAGAAAACTAACCTCGTGTCCCCTGTCTAGTAATCCGTTGGTAATTTCTCGACTGTAGGTGACGTTACCGCAAAAGGGTGTTTTTTTTCCAATCCAAGCTATACGCATTCTTCGGTTATCTATAAAAAAAGCGAGGGTAAGATATACTGTTTTTATTATGGAGTTGTTATAGCCGAATTTTTGGTGTTCACAAAAACTCAGATATCTCTAACTTTAAAACCTAAATAATCTGGGCAATTAAACAATTAATAGCTTTATTGATAATGCTATTAATTTATAAAGTTTTGAACTTGATTACAAGTTAATATGCTGATTATTTAGTTGATTCCCAGCAAGTATTTTCCATCTTGCTGGATTAAGTTTAGCACGAAACCCAATAGTTTGATGCAGTTTGTGGCTATTTGCCATCTGAGGATTTCCCAGAATTATACCAAGTAAAGAGACCGCCAACTAAGACGATCGCAGCTAAGGTAAAAAATACTGCTTTTAAGCCAATAAAAGTTTCCGCCACACCAGCTAAAGCCAAGGGGAGAGAAAGGGCAATATTAATCACGTTATTTTGCAGTCCAAATACCTTACCTCGCATAGCTGGAGGTGTTTCGGTTTGGATTGCAGTTTGCATAGGGATACCCACCAAAGCCCCAAATATTCCCAAGGAAGCTATAAATAGCAGCACGGGTAAAAGTTGCGTGGTGAACAGTGATAAACCAATTAAAGATCCTGCCATACCTAGACAACCCCAAAAACTCAGTTGTTTGTAGGAAAAGCGTTGTCCAAATTGTCCGAGAATTGTCGCCCCAATTGCCACACCAACACCGGCAGATGCTAATAAAAAGCCGAATTGAGAAGCTTTCATATTCGGGATAATTTCTGCCATACGAACTGCCAGCACAGTTAGGGCAGCAAAGACAGAAAATAGGATAATTAGTTGTAATAAAGCATTGCGGATGCGATGATTTTCTTGGAGGTAACGTAACCCGTCGCGCAAGTCGGAGAAAACATGAGGAAATTCTGTTTCCGGGGGATGGGGTTTTTCGTTAGTTTGGAGTAGAAATAATATTAACCCAGCGATCGCATAACTGCCACCCACCAAAATTTCCTTACCCAATCCCCCACCACCACCTAACTGCGTCCACAGTCCATCTGCCAATGCCAAAACCGGTTCTCCTACCGCAAAACCCACAATCACCGAAGCCATCATTGTCGTTGTATAGAGAGAATTAGCCGAAAGCAAATCCTGTTCTTTGACTATTAAAGGAATAGCCGATTGTTCTGCCGGTGCAAAAAATTGTGTTAGGGTAGAAACCAAAAAAGTCACCCCTAAAATAATCAGAAACCCCACCGGTAAAACACCCACAGGCCGCCAATCATGGGTTAACCATAGCAGGGTAGGAATCAGTAAAACCAGAATACCACGCCAAATATTTGATGCTACCAAAACAACTTTTTTTGACCAACGATCTACAAATACCCCCGCTACAGAACCAAATAATACGGCAGGAATTGTAAACGCCATCATTAAAGCCGAAACCCAACCACTAATACTTTGATCACTAGCTTGAAACTGACTATTAATCAAAGCAATCATCAATACCAAATAAACCTTATCTGCTAGTTGACAGAAAACTTGACCCGCCCAAAGAGCGAGAAAATTAGGGTTTTTTAAGACAGGTAAAAACCCCGCCTGTTGATTGTTTGTAGAATCCGTACCCCCAGAATTGGCATCCATTAATGGCAATGTTTCCGTCGTTAAATCCGTCGTTAATTTACCATTCAATTCCGTACCTTTTAATGCTGGATCAGATTTTATTTCTGAGGCTGGAGCAATATCAGTTAATGGAATTTCTGCTGGACAATTCCCATGTTCAGAAACATCTTTGAGTGACATTTCTGGACTATGAATATGACTAAGTGTAGGAACAGCAGCAACATTATGATCTAATGCTTTATGCTTTTTTTTAGCGTCGCTAGGTGAGTGAGTTCGGCTTTTTTTATCTAAATCAGACGATTGTATCATGGTTGGCGGCAAAATAGGAGTCAATCAAAGTGGCAGAGCGAATAGGTTGTCCTAAATGATACTGAACATACTGGCGTAAAATTTGCTCAACAGCTAACCATCCAGAATAGTCGGCTACATCTATTTGTATTATCTCTGTTTCCGACAGATGTTGAAGCATAACCAGTTGTTTCCCATTTAACCGACGAGAAATAATTGGTAACTCCTGCTGGTGAAAAACTGTTTCGTAGCTAGGGTTAGAGCCTGAAAACTGGGAATGGGAAACATTTGTCTGACTTTTTTCCTCCATTTCCCTCTTTTCCCGTTTCTCCTGCTCTATTTCTGTTCGCAAGGTTTTCCAAGCGTCTAAACAAATTATGCCACCAGAAGGGATGCTAAATCCAACTTGCCAATGGGGATTTGTCCAGTCTGGGGTTAAAAGCTGTTGAGTTAAGCAACAAGACTCTACTTGTGGTGTTAGTCCTGCTAAGGATAAAAGTTGAAACACAGCTTGCACTAAATAAGCAATTACACAATTTACTTCTGCTCTGGGTATATCCTCTAGCCGTTGCAGATGCTCATTGAATAACTCATAAAGTTCTGTTTGCGGTTGTTCGCTTAACGCTTGACACAAAACTATTTCCGCTAAATACTGACTAGCCGCTAATTTACCCAAATCCTGAGATAAACCTGGATACGTCTTGATAGTTTCCGCTTGAGTAATTCTATCGAGATTTCGTCCTGGGGAGATGAGTAATTCATTAATCACAAACATCCCCATTCTCCCTCCCAAGCTGGAGTTTTGTTTCCGCACTCCCGTCGCAACTGCCCGAATTAACCCAAATTCTTGAGTTAAAATTGTGACTATTTTATCAGATTCACCCAATGCTTGCGCCTTGAGATTAATACCAGTTGCTTTGTAGGTTTTGCTCATTTCCCTGCTTTCAACCACCCTAATTTCAATGATACTTATTTAAGTAAAAAACTGGTATACTATATAAACATCCGGTGCCAACAGCACTTAATTTCCAATTTTCTCAATCTTATGAACCAAACAGGTATAGCTGTTTTAGCCGTGATTGCTTTAAGCTCACTTGGTGTTATTGGTGATTACTTTCTGAAAGTTGCTAGTAACAATGAAGTCTCATTAAAAACAAGTTGGTTTTTTATTGGGGTACTTATTTTAGCTTCTACCGCTTTTGGATGGGTATATGTAATGAAGCACATGAAACTAGCCACATTAGGCGTAGTTTATTCCGTTTCTACAGT
>NZ_JAQMSE010000051.1:0-2973 GCF_028330045.1 Aphanizomenon sp. CS-733/32 | reverse complement strand
GACTAGAAGTCGCAGCTACACAGACGAAACCCACCTTCGTGGGTTCAAAAGCCTTGATTTTTCGTTAGTCCACGCAGGTGGACTTTGTTTGTGTAGTAGCGATTTCTAATCGCCGGAAACTTTTCAAACATCCTCTAAGAACCAAATAAAATAATTTGCTTTAAGTTATTTCCATATAAATATTGAACCTGCTCTTGAAAGAGTTTAAGAATATTTTGAACTGATAATGGTTGTTGAGTTAACTGTTTATTGGTATTAATCATAATTTTAACTTACCTTTGGGGGTTAAAGTCCCCTGCTTCTACAAGCAGCGGGTTTTGCGTCGGGGTAAAATCCCCTGTAAAAACTACCATTGTCAAAAAAGGACGAATTAGCGCCCAAACAATCCCAATGGCTGTTTGTTTATATCTAACTAAAATATCTCGCCATGCTAATAAGTAAAATAACTCCCTATATCGCCATAAATCTTGCCAATATTGCTTTTTTGCGCGTCCTGCTTCAATTATTAATTCTGGCTGTAAGGTAGTTTCTTTCATGATTGCGAGTTATTTAACCTGGCATTTACCATCATTTTCACGACATTTCCGATTTCGCTCACACCTTCTCTGCACTTCGGCCTCCTGATCACTAACTAAACAATTGATCATACGAAGGTTGCATCGGAGGGACTGAGATCAAAAAGACCATCAAAGCCCAACTCACTGTTCAATACTATCCCAGTTCTGTCACTCTCGGACAACAATAATCGAATCTATTTTTTGTAACTTTTATTTTATACAGGTTTGCGATCGCTGTTCTCTAAGGGATGAATAATAGAATAACACATAGTTAATTAAACCTCATCCATTTTGAAACCTGAAGTAATGCGAGCATCTTGCTCGCTACTTAACTAACACACCCTACTTTTGCACTTTATTTAATTCATATTCCTTAGTGTCCGCCAGGTTCAGAGATTCTAATTCAAATGTCATCTTTATTATCAGTACATTTGGCTTAACTCCTCTGAACAATTGATACCTGCTAAAGAGTTTCATTTAACCAAGCGAACTGCTTGCAGCAGCGCTTCGCTATCGCTTTCAAGTAAGATAAACAAAGTATATCTCAGTTACCCCACCCTAGAGTTTCAGATCCCCGATTTCTTTGATTTATTGTGTCCATAAATGATCAACTGCTCTGCTGAAGTCGGGGATCTGGGCATAATCAGATTATACATTCAGTTGCCATACTAGTACAGTGCTGATACTTCTCTTCTGGCATATCGTCTACCCTTTATAGACCGTAGCACGGAAATAGGCATCACCATTTTCAAAAAATGGCGACTTTTGATACAAAGGGCTACTATGAAAATTATAAAACTTAATAATTTTTTGTAGTCCACGCCCCAACCTATCCATGAAACCATAATCTTTGAGCATTTGGGCAATAAGAGGATTGCGGTAATAAGAAATACCAGCTAAAGCCCGATCTAAATTGAGTGTATTAGGTAAACTACCGGGTGAGAACAACTCTAGGCGATTATTAAATAATGAGAGCCGAATACGCTGTCCAAATATTGACCAGTCTCGATGGGCAAAAGCATTAACTATTAGTTCACGAACCACAAAAGGTTCATATTCTGGAATGTCTTGTCGGCGGGTTTGTTCTACATTAAATACTGGATGATGTCGAGAGTTGCGACGGACAAATGACTCTGCGGCTTGAATGCATTCGGGAATAGTTTCTCCTAAATCAAGGCTGTCTAAGAACTCTGAAGTTACATCATCTCCCGTAAACGCATTTAACTCAATGCCAGCCTGTGGTAGCATTTTCATAGTTTGCCTGGAAAAAAATAGACTTCCTGCGATATTTAATCGTTCTTGTTCATCTAATATTTGAAGATTATACCACGTCCGTGGACAGTTTTCTTCTGCTGATAGTCCTCTGATTTCTTGGCAATAATGGTTTATCTTTAATGGATCTAAATCAGATATACCAGTGTTGGGTAATGCTGAAACCTCAAAATGAAATTGTCCACCATCTTGTAATAATCTAATCAGTTCTTCTTGAGTTGGCTCAATTGCCGCAGTACCAGCACGAATGTAGTAACGATTGAGAGATTTAACTTTGTAAGGCTTGAAAAAACCTTTTTCTACTTCAATAATGACAACTTTATGTTCACCAGAGGATACGGAAAATAATTCAGGAATTATAGGGGGTTGTATATTATTTCTACAAATTTGGATAATTTTTTCCATTAAAAGATGAGTATCTTTTACCCCAGATATTTGCCCATTATCTTCTACACCAATGAGAATTTTGCCGCCCCGCATATTGGCAAAGGCTACAATTTCTTTAGCTAGACTTTCATTGCGAAACTCTCCAGATTTAAACTCAATTTGAGAGTTTTCACCCAATGTAATTAATTCTAGTAATTTATCTGAATTCATTTAGTTAGTAAAAGAGTTTATCTGCTTTTGGAATCACATTATATGTTCAGTAGCGCTCGCTCTACATAAGTTCATTTCTCAGCACTAGGGGCGATAGCGAAACGCTGCTGCAAGCAGTTCTCTCGACGATTTTCGTTCATTTTTTCCCCTGAATTGTTTATTTGATCATAAACAACGACTAATTTGAGATTTCATCAATTAGCGATCGCTTTCAAGATCAACAAAGTATATTTCAATTACTGCCACCCTAGAGTTTCAGATCCCCGATTTCTTTGATTTATTGTGTCCATGAATGATCAACTGCTCTGCTGAAGTCGGGGATCTGGGCATAATCAGATTATATATTCAGTTGCCATACCCAGGGAAGCGATCGCTTTAACCTCCCCTAATCACTTCTGTGTTGGCAATTCAATGAACTGCTAACCAGTCTATCAGGTCTTGTATTTGGGAAAAATCCCATAAACAGGATGTCCAGGATTAAAGGATAAACTTCAGACTGGATAGTTTGTCAAATTTATTGCTCATTAGGTAAGCTGATACCTTGTTC
>NZ_JAQMSE010000050.1:0-2712 GCF_028330045.1 Aphanizomenon sp. CS-733/32 | reverse complement strand
CATTTTTTCTTCTGAATTTATTGTCAATACCTTATTAATTTCAATTTGTTGGCAATTTTTATATTACTGTCTATATTTATTGCCAACTTAGTTATGTGTTTATATTTAAGCTGTTTCTGTTACTTATTACACTCATGTCTGTACTACAAAATGAAGTGCGGAATGTAGGGTAAATATAGAGATTTATGTATTCTTTCCTGATTGTATTCATTAAGAATTGAGAATTATGTTTGTGAAAACAAATAAATCATTGTCACATATAGCAAGCAGTTACACTAATTAAAATTCTTAGGCGTGTTAAGTCTTATAGTAAACCTGAAAATTATGTTGTCAATGAGTGGTAAGACACCTTTGATTAATTTTCTCAGATAGTTTAGGATATGGCAGAAATTACAGCGACGTGGATTCAGTTACTATGACTGCAAAGTTACCAACTTCTTTTTAGGCATACTTCGCAAAAACTTATACTAACCATCATCCTTATGCATCATGGTACTGATTGTTAAAGAAAATTCTCGTCCGAATAGACATACTTATCAAGCCTTGAATAAGCTAATTTTGACAGGGAAATCTGTGAGAGTTATGGCTTGCCTCCTCCCCTTATTTATCTGGTGGGGGTGCAAAGCAGTACAAAACCAATTTGTACAACCACAAGCAATATTAGTTTTAGGCGGTTCTACTCGCTTACTAGAAAGAGAAAAGTTTACAGCCAAATTAGCCCGCCAATATCCCAATATACCTATTTGGATTTCTGGAGGCAGTCCACCTCAGCATACTAAAAAAATATTTGCCAATGCAGGAGTTGATCCCCGGCGTTTAAATTTAGACTATGAAGCTGTAGACACAGTTACTAATTTTACTACCACAGTGGACGAATTACAATCTCGGGGAATCAAAAGTGTTTATTTAATCACATCTGATTTCCATATGCGTCGTGCTTGCATCGTTGGTGAAATTGTTTTGGGTAGTCGAGGCATGAATTTTAAACCGGTATCAGTTCCTTCAGAAAATTCACCAGAACCGATTCAAAAATCTATTCGGGATGGTGCTAGGGCAATTATTTGGGTGGCCACAGGTTATACAGGCGCTAACTACGCCAACCGAAGTAAGCCCTAGCATATCATAACGTAATTAGAGCGTGGTTAAAAAGTTTTAAATAGAAAAAGTTATGCAAAAGCAGCACCCTATAATGAAGCTTTAATTTTACGGGTTGCAGCATTGTTGGAACAACAGGTGTTCATATCATTTAGGGCTTGCTAAATAAAGATACAGCAGTTTGTGATCAAGTCCAGTACAAAAATAGCTATCTAAATAGGGTCAAAAAACAATCCACAATGATTAAACCAATTGAGATCCAATCAGAACTCTTGCGTTTTCGGCATAATGTACAGGTAAATTATCCATGACTACAATTGCACCAATCCACAACTGAGGTAGTAAGATTTGCTCAATGAAAACCAAAAAACTAGTGGTCTGTCAAGCAAAAAATTGTGAATTTGAGAGAGAATAGAGAGGCTATTCACTGTAAATCTCAGCAGATAACCTAATAACTGATTATGCTTAAGACCTATATTGTCCGGTTAAGTCAAGAAGAACGGCAGTATCTACAAGACTTGGTATCTACAGGCAAAGCAGCGGCATATAAAATTAAGCACGCCAATATTTTATTAAACATTGATGTTAATGGACAAGGATGGACGGATGAGAAAGCTGCTGCCGCCTTCAGTTGCCACCGAAACACAGTCGCAAATCTCAGAGAGCGATTGGTAAAAGAAGGCATAGAGTCAGCATTAAACCGCAAGCCCAGTAAAACGCCGCCTCGTCAAACGATTATTGATGGAGAGGTGGAAGCAAAACTAATCGCCTTGCGTTGTGGAGAACCGCCTGCTGGTCAGGCACGTTGGACATTGCGGTTGAGTTAGAAATTGTGCCAACAATTAGTCACGAAACCGTGCGCCAAGTGTTAAAAAAAACGAACTCAAACCTCATTTGCGGCAGATGTATGTGATTCCACCAGAACAGAGTGCCGAATTTGTCTCTCACATGGAAGATGTTCTAGAAATTTATCACCTGCCCTATGACTCCAAGTATCCGGTGATTTGCATGGATGAGCAACCTGTACAATTGGTCAAAGAAACCCGCATTCCCCCTAAACATGGAAGTTGGCTCAATATCGCTGAAAACGAACTGTCCGCAATGACTCGGCAATGTTTAGATCGTCGGATTCCTGATATTGAAACTTTAGAACAAGAAACAACGGCTTGGTATATTCAACGCAATCATTCACAAAAATCTGTAGATTGGCAGTTCACAACCGCGGATGCCCGTATCCGTCTCAAGCGTCTTTATCCACAAATAGAAAACTGACAGACCACTAGAGGCGATCGCTAACAGTCCACTCAGAAGAATAGTTTTGATATTCACAATCTTGATATAGTAGGGGAACAGGTAACAAAGTTGTTGTAGGTATTTTGGTGTATGTTTTTTAGATAAATGTCGAAAAAGACGAAAAAGTAAATGTAACCGTTCAGGGGGTACAAAGAAAACGAAAAACAACCCCCAAAATCCAGCAATAAAACCCACATTCCGCACCCCAAACTGTCACAGATCAAAAAAGCCCTTAAAGTAGTACATAATAACTAAAGTCAATTCAAAAATTAAGATGCTTAATGAGAATAAATAGCATTAAAAGCGAAATGGTGTGATAAAGTG
>NZ_JAQMSE010000049.1:0-22225 GCF_028330045.1 Aphanizomenon sp. CS-733/32 | reverse complement strand
TATCAAAATCAAGAAACATGGACGTTTTGCTAAAAGTGTTTTTCGTTACGGTTTAGATTATCTGCGTTCTCTTGTTACTGATTTAGATTTGAAATATGACGACTTTCTTCTCTCTCTCAATTTTTTGTCCTGTACTTAGTAAGAGTGAACAAGGTCAGAATGTAGACTTATTAATTAGTGAAGATAGTCAGATTACTAATGAGAACTTTAGAGATATGGTGAAGGAGTATATGGAGTTGGGTAGAGGGGTGACTATTATTGGGGAGTGATTAAGTAGAATCAGTCAATTAAATTGATTTGTTGAGTCATGACCAATAGCAAGCACATAGCTAGGTTGTCAAGAAAGATACCTAGCCTCTTGTGAGAAGATTTATTTGAATATGTTTAAGAAAATTATAAGACCCTAAAACACCCAAATTGCAGCAAAAAACCATAGGAGAGTTGACCTGTACATTTCTCTCCAGGTAGGTTGGGTATTCAGTTCACCTGGATGTACTAAACTTGTTTTCCACCACAGATGTAGGATTAAATCAGAGTTTACTAACCATTGTTTTCAACCTGACTTGGGGGACTATAGCCTGTGTTAATCCTAAGCTTGGGATTCTGGAATGTCAAGATTACCTCAAGAGGGATTTGTATAAGTCCTTTGGAGTAAGAGTGTTGACTATTAGTTGACTATAAAATAAGATGTCAGAAGTTGAAGCTCTTGATATAGTTGGCTTTGTTAGGGGACTCATAAGCCTGGGGTCGTCAGTTCAAATCTGACCTGAGCCATCAAAAACAATACAAAATACAAGGGTTTCAGCCTTCAGTTATTTATGTCACTGGGGGCTGGCTGTTTTTTTGAGGCTTTCTTGACTATCAAATGACTATCAATTTAAGCCAATGGTAGTCAGGAAATTTTGACCCTACTCCGGCTAAATACAAGTCTTATATTCTTACAAAAGATAACTTCAACTATATCAAAATTAGCATCGATAAATGAACCGAAGGCTGATTAATTTGAATATTTCAGGACTTACGCAACTGGCACATTGGTAGGGTGCGTCAGATATCAAAAATCTGTTTATTTGCAGGATTTATGCAGTAGTAGAGCACCCTACAACAGATTTTTGGTGTGACACTTGCGTAAGTCCTATATTTACTTCATCGTCAGCTTACTCTTACTAGAGAGTATCTAATTCTCTTCGCACTACATCAATTTCTGTATCTATAATAATTGATTTTAAATCTATTATTTGTTTAGTATTTAGTATATCCTGGTTTTGCAATGTATTAAATATTTTCTTAACATTTTCCAAAACCATCAGATTTTGTACAAGTATATTTATGGTTTTTTCATGGTGTTGAAGTTGAATTTGAATAGTAACTGCAATTTTATTTTGAATTTTTTTATTTACTACAGATTGAAGAGCTAAATCATCATCATTACTTTGCAAAGCAATTTTAGCTTTTTCATTCCAGTATTTAGCTTCTTTCTGCGCTTTTTCAAAATCTTTCTGAATACTTTCTTGATGAGCAACAGCTTTTGTTATAATTTCTCCTATTTCTTGAATAGCCTCGGCTAAAATATCATCAGGTTTTTTGTTAACTTGATGTAAAGATTGTAAAAATAGCTTTTCTTGAAGTTCATCAAAACTCCTTCCGCGCTCTTTTCTGCGCCTCTGCGTCTCTGCGTGAAAAAACCTCTTATCCAAACTTAAACGCGGTAAGGTAATAAAAGCCATATTTAGTAAAAATAAACAAAATAGATGACATCCATAGAATCCCACAAAAAAGCCAAAGCCCTCAAACCCGGAAGCGTGCGCCCCGCCAAAGAACTATGTAGCGAATGCGGACTATGCGACACCTACTATATCCACTACGTCAAAGAAGCGTGCGCCTTCATTACCCAAAGAATAGACGAACTAGAAACCAGCACCCATAAACGCCCCCGCAACCTAGAAGACGAAAATGAACTTTACTTTGGAGTTCATCAAGAAATGATGTCCGCCAGAAAACAACAACCCATCGAAGGCGCACAATGGACAGGAATAGTCAGCAGCATAGCCATAGAAATGCTCAATCGTGGCTTAGTAGAAGGCGTAGTCTGTGTCCAAAACAGCAAAGAAGACCGCTTTCAACCCATACCAATCATCGCCCGTACCCCAGAAGAAATACTAGCAGCCAAAGTCAATAAACCCACCCTATCCCCCAACCTCTCCGTATTAGAACAGATAGAAAAATCAGGAATGAAGAGGTTATTAGTGATTGGAGTAGGTTGTCAAATCCAAGCATTACGAGCCGTCGAGAAAAAACTCGGACTAGAAAAACTCTATGTCCTCGGTACACCATGCGTAGACAACGTTACTCGCGCCGGACTGCAAAAATTCTTAGAAACCACCAGCAGATCCCCGCAAACAGTAGTCAGTTACGAATTTATGCAAGACTTCCGGGTACACTTTAAACACGAAGACGGTTCAGAAGAAACAGTCCCCTTCTTCGGCTTAAAAACCAACGTTCTCAAAGACATCTTCGCCCCTTCCTGTATGAGTTGCTTCGATTACGTCAACTCCCTCGCTGATATCGTCGTCGGGTATATGGGCGCACCCTACCAATGGCAATGGATAGTAGTTAGAAATGATACAGGAAAAGAAATGCTCGAACTCGTCAAAGACCAACTGCACACCCAGCCAGTCATGTCCCAAGGAAACCGGAAACCAGCAGTACAGCAAAGCATCCCAGCTTATGATCAGGCAGTGACATTACCCATGTGGGCAGCGAAATTAATGGGAGTAGTCATAGATAAAATTGGCCCAAAAGGACTGGAATATGCAAGATTTTCCATAGATTCCCACTTTGCGAGAAATTATCTGTATGTGAAGCGGAATCATGGGGAGAAGTTGGAATCTCATGTACCAGAGTTTGCGAAGCGGATAGTGGGGCAGTATAAGTTACCGAAATGATGGCTCACGCAGAGGCGCAGAGGCGCGGAGAGTTTTTAGAGTTTGTTGACTATGCGTGTGATACCGTCTTTGATGAGTGGGACGTTAAAGTTGATTAGTAGTCCGACTTTTTTATCAGCAAGACGTAGATAGGTTAATAGCTGCTTTTTATGTACAGGATGGAGATTTTCCACTGATTTGAGTTCGACAATCACCTTGTCTTCAACTATCAAATCAGCCCGGAAACCTTCCTCCAAAACCACACCATCATAGATGATGGGAATAATTACCTGTCTTCTCACCTCCAACTTTCGCCTTCTCAATTCAACATCTATCACCGTCTCATATACCGACTCCAACAAACCAGGTCCCAAAGTAGTGTGAACCTTATAAGCCACATCAACAATAACTCCCGAAATCTCATTCTCAATCATCTCTCTGCGCCTCTGCGTCTCTGCGTGCAAAAATCTTACCTCATAAAGTCCCTACTGCCTCAATAGCCGCTTGTAAAGCAAGAGATACATGAGTCCAATGAGTCCCCCCTTGGCAATAAACCACATAAGGTTCTCGCAATGGACCATCTGCCGATAATTCCAAGGTACTCCCTTCGATAAATGTCCCCCCAGCCATGACTACTTGGCTTTCGTAGCCTGGCATATCGTCGGGTATGGGGTCGAGATAAGACCCGATGGGTGAATGTTGTTGAATGGCTTTGCAGAAGGCGATCAGTTTTTTGGCTGAACCCAGTTTAATGGCTTGAATCACATCTCCTCTGGGCGCTAATGGTGGGGGGTTAACTGGATAACCCAGTTTGTCAAACACATAACCTGTTAGGTATGTTCCTTTCATGGCTTCCCCCACCATCTGCGGCGCTAAAAATAATCCTTGGAATAAGAGGCGATTTTGATCAAAGGTTGCTCCGCCTTCGCTACCAATTCCGGGGGCTGTCAGTCTACAAGCGGCGGCTTCTACTAGGTCTGCTCGTCCGGCTATGTAACCACCTGTACTCACGACTGTACCTCCAGGATTTTTAATCAATGAACCAGCCATTAAGTCAGCACCAATATGGGTTGGTTCTTGGGTTTCTATGAATTCGCCGTAGCAGTTGTCCACAAAACAAACTGTGTGAGGATTTTGCTGTTTGACTATGTAAACAATTTTCTCTATGTCGGCTATGGAAAGGCTTGGTCGCCATGAATATCCGCAGGAACGTTGAATCAATACTAACTTTGTGTTGTCAGTAATGCTAGTGCTTAAGTTTTGCCAATCTATTTTTCCTTGATCAGTTAATTCCAATTGGCGGTATTTTATGCCAAAATCAATAAGAGAACCTTGGCCTTGTCCTCTCAAGCCAATCACCTCTTCCAAAGTATCGTAGGGAGAACCGACTACTGCTAACATTTCATCCCCAGGACGAAGAACACCGTACAGCGCACAAGCGATCGCATGAGTTCCCGAAACAAACTGCACTCGCACCACCGCAGCTTCAGCACCCATCACTTGGGCAAAAACTTTATCTAAGGTTTCTCGTCCTAAATCATCGTGTCCGTAGCCACTTACGCCCGCAAAATGGTGTGCGCCTACCCGGTGATGACGAAAGGCATCTAATACTCGTTTAAGATTATGCTTGACCTGAGCGTCAATACCAGAAAAAATTTCTAATAGCGCCTGTTCTGCTTCCCGCAGCCGTTCAAAGCTGTTCATCATTTCCTCATTCAAAAACATAAAATAGATATGCGGATTTTAGGATCGCGCAGACTAGGCTGAACAATTTCTATTCAGGTTACTGCATGACAATTGCTACTTCTAAACCTCACATTAACTGGGTTAATACCCTATTTTTCATTGGCTTGCACGTCGGCGCTCTATTTGCCCTAGTTCCTAGCAATTTTAGCTGGCAGGCAGTTGGTGTGGCTTTATTGCTCTACTGGGTGACTGGAGGTTTAGGTATTACGTTGGGATATCACCGCCTTGTTACTCACCGTAGCTTTCAAACCCCCAAATGGTTAGAGTATATCTTGGTGATTTTTGGGACACTATCTTGTGAAGGTGGTCCAATTGAATGGGTGGGTACACATCGGATTCACCACTTACATTCTGATACTGAATCTGATCCCCATGATTCAAATCAAGGTTTCTGGTGGAGTCATATCGGTTGGATGATTCATTTTGCTCCCGCTCACGATCAAGTTCCTCGTTTCACTAAAGACATTATTGATGACCCAGTTTATCAGTTTTTACAGAAAAATTTCATTTTCTTACAAATTGCCCTGGGCGTAGTCTTATATTTCTTAGGCGGCTGGCCAATGGTAGTTTGGGGAATTTTTGTGCGGATTATTTGGGTTTATCACTGCACTTGGTTGGTAAATAGTGCTACTCATAAATTTGGATACCGCACTTATGAATCTGGTGATAGATCAACTAATTGTTGGTGGGTTGCTATTCTCGTATTTGGTGAAGGTTGGCACAATAACCACCATGCTTTTCAATATTCTGCCCGTCATGGTTTGGAATGGTGGGAAATTGATATGACTTGGATGACTATTCAGTTGTTACAATTACTAGGTCTAGCAACAAACGTAAAGCTGGCAGAGAAAAAAGCATAAGCATATTTATTGCTCAAAGTCAATAGTCTTATAGTCAATTTTTGACTGGAAGCTATTGACTTTTTGTGTGTAAATAAAGCAATTTTTAATTTGAAATTTTTAATTGCTGAATATCTATCCTAAGTTGTTCTTAGGTTGCTATAATCTCAGAAATTAATGTTACAAAACTTTGCAGCAAGTTACGTTTTTTAGTAACGTTGTGTTGCAGTCTGTTGTTTTTCAGGTATTCATGACTACATCAATCATCAAAAGCCAGGAAATAGCGGTCTCCACAGACCTGGGCAAAGACCAAATCAAACTAAAGCATATTATCAAAAGTCTGCCCAAAGAATGTTTTCAGAAAAATAGCCGCAAAGCGTGGACAACTGTAGTTCTCAGTTCATCTATGGCTGCATTGGGCTATTATTTCATCGCAATTTCCCCTTGGTTTCTTTTACCCCTGGCTTGGATTTTTACAGGAACTGCTTTAACAGGTTTTTTTGTTATTGGTCACGATTGTGGTCATCGTTCATTTGCCGACCGTCGCTGGGTAAATGATTTAGTGGGACATTTTTTCATGATGTTCTTAATTTACCCTTTTCATAGCTGGCGCATTAAACATAATCATCACCATAAACATACTAACAAACTGGACGAAGACAACGCTTGGCATCCTATTAGAACAGAAGTTTTTGCAGGCTGGTCTAAAAATAGACAATTTGCCTTTGAGTTGTTCATAACTAAACGCCTCTGGTGGGTAGGTTCTATTGGTCATTGGGCAGTGGTGCATTTTGACTGGCGCAATTTCCAGAAAAAAGACCAAGCTAGTGTCAGACTTTCTGTGGCTGTAGTAGTTGCTTTTGCCGCTATTGTTTTCCCAAGTCTAATTATTACAACTGGTGTTTGGGGTTTTATTAAATTCTGGTTTATTCCCTGGATGGTTTACCATTTCTGGATGAGTACCTTTACCATTGTTCACCACACTCTTCCCGATGTTCCTTTTTCAACTGCTGATAAATGGAATGAAGCCCTAGCACAGTTATTTGGGACAATTCATTGTGATTACCCTCAGTGGGTAGAAGTTCTTTGTCACGATATTAATGTTCATGTTCCCCATCATATTTCTACTGCTATTCCTTCCTATAATTTACGGTTGGCTTACAGTAGCATCAAAGAAAATTGGGGACCTTATCTCCATGATGAATATAAGTTCTCTTGGAATTTGATGAAAGAAATCACTAATCAATGTCAACTCTACAAAACTGATCTTGGTTATACTACTTTTGACGCATACCGGGCGGCGAAATAATTAGGAATAAGTGATGAATTTAGAAAAGATGAATTAATTAATTGTTTCTAAATTTCATTACAAATTCTTTTAGTTTGGCAATTAACCACATTTAAGAATGTTGAGGAAAATTGCCGATATTTCTTCGTTTAAATTCCAGTGGTAACTAAATATTACCTCACAGTTAATTGATAATTTACAATCAACCAATCCAGTGCAATTAGATACAATCCAGTTCAATCAAAACCCTAGTTCTGAATCTGCTGAAAGTCAAGAGAAATTACCCTTTACTCTTCAGGATTTAAAAGCTGCTATTCCCCCTGAATGTTTTCAGCCTAGTGTGACTAAATCGCTTTATTATTTCTTCCGTGATGTTCTGATTGTGGGACTGCTGTATGCAGTTGCCAATTACCTAGATTCTTGGTATTTCTGGCCAATTTTTTGGGTCATGCAAGGAACAATGTTTTGGGCTTTATTTGTAGTTGGTCATGACTGCGGACACCAATCTTTTTCTAAGCATAAGTGGTTAAATGATCTAGTTGGTCATATTACCCATACTTTCATTCTTGTTCCTTATCATGGTTGGAGAATTAGCCACAGAACTCACCACAAAAATACAGGCAGTTTAGAGAATGATGAAAGCTGGTATCCTGTCTCTGAATCAGAGTATGATGAGATGCCTTTAGCGCAAAGAATAGGGCGTTTTTACCTGTTCTTATTGGCTTATCCAGTTTATTTATTCAAGCGTTCTCCTGGTAAAGAAGGTTCTCACTTTTCACCCAGTAGCCCGCTGTTTAAGCCTTCAGAAAAATGGGATATTATCACTAGCACGACTCTTTGGATTAGTATGGTGGCTGTGTTAGGTTTATTCACCTATCAATTTGGTTGGATGTGGTTGTTAAAATACTACGCTGGACCTTACATCGTCTTTATCATTTGGTTGGATTTAGTGACTTTCTTACACCACACTGAACCCGGAATTCCTTGGTATCGTGGGGAAGAATGGACTTTCCTCAAAGGGGCAATTTCTAGTGTTGACCGAGATTATGGGATTTTTAACCACATTCATCATGATATCGGTACTCATGTTGCTCACCACATTTTCTTGAATATGCCTCATTACAATTTGCTGAAAGCGACTGAGGCAATTAAACCAATTATGGGTGATTATTTCCATGAATCCAAAGAACCAATTTGGAAGTCTCTGTGGAATTCTGCGATTGGTTGTCATTTTGTTCCAGATACAGGTAGTAAGGTTTATTACACTTCTAAGAGTCAGAATGCAAAATAGTCGGTAGATTTTTTAAATCTAGGAAGTCCGCTAATGCGGGCTTTTTTTTATTTTAAATTTTCCTTAAAAGTGAAAATAGGGGATAATTATTCTCAAGGATCGGCATACTGAAATAAGGGAGAAATTAAAAAACCACTCTTGGGACGAAGGTAATAAAGCGAAAATGAGACGTAAATCTGCTAATAATAGACCAACTAATCCGTCTAAACCCTCTATGTTCCAATCCCCGGTGTTTAACTTCGTCACCATTGCCATTTTTGGGGCGGTGCTGATTTTGGGAATTGGGATTGGGATTGCGTTTAGTTCGACAACTACATTGAGTTCATCAAATGTGGCTTCCCGTGAGTTTATTGATACTAGAGCGCCAAATCCTGAGATCTGTGTGCAGTATGGATCTAGTGCAATGGTGATGGATGCCAGACTCTTTGTAACTCTTAATCCCTTTAATGTCTTTGTTGCCCAGCCAAATATCCGCCCTGGATGTGTAATTCGTCAAAATAACTGGGCTATTTTAGAAAATAAAAAACTAGTAACTTCAGATCAGGTGCGAGAATGTAAGAATCGTCTCAATACCTTTGGGTTTACAGGGGACTTAAATAGTGAAAAGCCAGATATTAGATGTATTTATCAAAATGAATCGGCTCAAAATTTCTTTTTATCTCAACCGGGGGCTGTGGGAAGTCCTCAAGATACAGAAAGATTTTAAATATAGTCAGGAGTCAGGAGGAAGAAGGTTAAAGATTTTTCTTTCCCTTTTCCTCTTTCCCGACAAGTTTGAGTTTTCTCTGCCTAAATATACTTAATCACGACCATTGATAGCAATAAGCAAGCGTAAGATAAAGACGAATAAGTTGATGTAGGTAAGGTACATTGACAAAGCTGCTGGCAAATATTCATCATTGCGATAAGTGCGAGGCAAGATGTAGAAATCAACTACTGATGCTCCAGCGAAGAGAAATACACCTATACCAGAGATACCAATTTCTAACCAACTGGGTGTGTAAACACCAAACAAGGCAAAGGCAAATTGGAGAAGACAAACCACCAATAAGGCAACAATGCCCAAACTCACGGTTTTTGTCAACGCCATCCCATCTGCTTCCGAAAGATTAGAACCGATTTTTCGGGCAGCAATGAAGGTAATTCCACAACTAAGAGCAGCAATACCAATACCTTGAATACCTACCCCTTGGGTTCTCAAAGCCACAAATACCAAGCCACTCAATGTGTATCCAGATAATAGACTGTAAATACCCAATAGAGGTAAAGCTAGGGCTTTGTTACCTTTGGATGCGACATTTTGGGCAACGAAGAACAAAATTAATTCGAGAATTACCGCCCCAATGAAGGTAGGAAAAAAGAGTCCAGGGTTAGTGCGGATAATGCCTAAACCACCATAAGTTCCCAATGCTGTCAGCACCAATCCAGCGCCGACATAGGGGAGGGCGTTAGCGATGACATTAGGTCCAACGATTCCATGAGTTCTCGCCTCACGGAAAGCTTCACGAAAATTACTGGTATTACTCATGTCTAAAAACTACCAAAAAATATTGGAACTGAGGAAAATAATCTGCCGATTTCTATTGTTACAAATTTTTGGGTTCAGAAACCAGTCGGGAAAGCTAAAATTTTTGGCTGGGTAAAGGTTGACCAAATTCGATCATGGGAATTTCTTTAGGGTTATTTGGGGAACTGTTTTTGTTTTCTTCAGGTGTGGGCAACATTGCGGGAGGAAGGGGGGAATTGATGATTGGTGATGGGTTTTGAGAATTTAGGGGTGGGACGGTGATTAAGGGTTGTTGGGAGTTAGTGGTGAGATTTGTGGATGGTGGTAGGGTAGTGGAGGGTGAGGTTAAGAGACTTTTAGCAGAATAAAAGGTAATATGAGGATTTAAGACCCAGCGCGTGGGTTTTTGTCGAGAAAGAGGTTGAAGTTCTATTTGATTGGTTTGTAATTGAGTTCCTGGTGCGAGGTCAAGAACTATTCGGGTCATATTGGGGTTAAGTTGAGAAATACGTATTCTTTGAATTGCGCCTGAATATTCTTTTTGAGTGAGGACTTTACCTAATTTGGTGTTAGGCAAATTGAGAACTATTCGTGGTGGTTGCATCAGTTGGAAATATTGGGGTGTTGCAGTTGCGGAGAGACTAATTTTTAATTGCTGGGATTTGGGGTGAAATTCCCAGTTGTTAAGTTGTGCGATTGGTTGGGCAATGCTGATAGGGGTGAAAGCAATCAAGCTAAATAAGCTTACCCCTATACATGGAAGAATTTGATTAGTGTTAGTTTTCATAATTTGGTTGTTTGGGGTTGGGATATTTAGCACAGACTACGCAACATTAGAAAAATTGACGTGACGGTGATTAATTGTCTGATAGCGTAGCGCAAGCCATATCAGGATTTCCAGGATTTCAGGATTTACAGGATGAGGGATCTGTTTGTAGATGAGGTTGGTAACAATAGGACTTACGCAAGTGTCACACTAAAAATCTGTTTTAGGGTGTGTCAGACTGTATAAATCCTGTAAATAAGCAGATTGTTGATATCTGACGCAGCCTACCAATGTGCCAGTTGTGTAAGTCCTGAGTTAAATGGGGCTAAAAGTTAACCGATAGCTGCTCTTAATTTCTTAAGAACTCTACCAATTTCTACGAAGTCTTTATTTTGTGAGAGTCCTAGGAGAACCTTCGGACTACTTTGATTGACAATAGTATTATACACATTAATAGCAACGCTGAGTTTATTGATGTCCACAGATGCTGTTGCATTCACCTGAGCTATGGTGAAACTAGCTTTAAGGGCTTTGGTATTAGTTAATAAGTCACTTTCCGTTAACTGGGCTGTGTGATAAGTTGGTTTGATATAACTTTTAAGAGGACTTAAAAGACTAGCCAGGGATTCTAAAAGTCCCCTCGTTAATTCAGGAGAAACCCCTGTGCTATTCATGGACTCAGTCAGTTCAGTGATTGCAGGTTGTACATTTGAGCCAGCGCCCATCAAGTCACCAATCTTTGTGTTACCACCAGGGCTTGCAAGTTCGGTAAGTAAATCAGTAAATGCTTGATTTATGGACTGTTGAGCCGCAGGTGTAATTGTCATGGTTACATCTCCATCTGCTCCTGTTGTGACAGTGACGTTAGGTGATGTACTGACTGGATTGAAATTGATGTTAACTTGTTGGATTTGCTGATTAGGATTAACTCTTTCACTAACACCTTTAGGACTTAGATTGGAAGCAGGTTCAGGCGATGGATTGGAAGCAGGTTTAGGCGATAGAGTGGCAGTAGGTTCAGCAGGTTCAGATGATGGAGGCGTAAATTGGGGTGATGGATTAGGTGATGGATTAGGCGTAAATGGAGGTAATGGATTAACTCCTCCACTAATACCTCCAGCATTACCCTTACTCGGACCAGAAACTTGAGCTTGGTTTGCCATCTGGAAAGTAAACAATATTAACGGACTGAGGCTCAGAGCAAAAATGAGACTTCTGGTTTTTAACATGATGATTTCCTACCAAACATTAAAGTTGAAGTGCTTATTTGGGGTCTGCCAAATAAAATTAGAACCGCTCACAAATGAGGACTTCAGGGTTTTTGATACTTAGAAAATGTCAGGTTCTGGTATAGAATCCATTTGGTATCTATTTTGTAAGACTTAGCTAACAAGAGTTATGGTGATCTTGACGGATTCTCTCTCGTCCATACTGGGCAATAACTCTGGCAAAGATGCCAAATGGAATCTACACAAAGATCCCAAATAGGTACATTTTTCCCTATTTAGATATGGGGAACTGAGGATCTATGACTACCCAACGCAGTCTGTCAGCATCAGTCCATTAGATAGCTGAAACGGTTGCCCGTGGCTTCATATCCTCACCAACAATTTTTTTCGGTAAGCCCTATTTGGGTAAGAAATTGAAGCCATAACCTACGCCCAGAACAAATACCGTACCACCCTGACTATTATTTGTGATATCTGCCCCCTGGGCTGTAATTGTCAGTGGTACAGTGGGGAAAGGAACGTAGGATGCTCCAATGTTTAAACCAACTCCACTCCAACCTAGACCTAGACCAACTTGGGGATGAACTTGTACACCCACTCCTGTAAATATTCCAGTACTGGAATTACCTTGCCTAAAGTCACCGCCTCCAGCCCCCAGGGAGAAGGAGATGGGCATTTGATTAACGGGATCTTTAGGCTTTAATAAGGAATAAGCTGTTGCCACTCCATAGGCACTAGAAGGTCTAATGGGTTCATCTCCGTATTGGGCAAAGGTGTTCCAACCAGCAGCTACACCAACTTGATTGGTTGCTTGGTTGTAGACAATGCGGTGGACTTTGATATCAAAAGTTCCATTGGCGTTAAAGTTGTTGATACTACCAATAGTCCAGCCAAGCTCAACTCCAGCTAGTTTCCTGGCATCTCCTAAACCAAAACCTGTGGTGATACTACCATCTAGACCTGTATCTCTCTTGCCGCCGAAAGCCCCTGATCCTGCTAAAAACCCATCACCGATGTTGGCTCCGAAGGCACTTGGACCAGCAAAATTAAGTCCAGGCCTATAGGATGGCTTTTTGGGAGTTAGCCTATAAATGGGATCTATCAATAAATCTCGACGAATTTTATCCGTATCAATTGATGCATCATCTATCTCCGAAGAGTTTGTCTGGGAGGTTATTTGTGGTTGTTTTTGGTGGACAATGGATTCAATCTGTTTTCCAGAAATAACTTTCTGTTTTAATTCAGCGACTGCGACTACCTGGTTGCTGTCGGGTAAATAGGTCGCTTTTGCAGTTTCATTTGTATTTAATGTACTTTTGTCTAATGCTTGATTGTCAGTTATGATCTCGTCTGCTGCGGATGCAGAATCAACTGACATGACTCCGTTCAGTAATAAAATTGACAGGTTTAGCCATAAACTCCAGTAGATACCACGAACATAAATACTTGGCGGCATGGTAAAATCATCTTTGATATTCAAGATATATTCCTCCAAAATGTTTGCAGCAAAGCTAAAAACCTGCGGTTCCCTGTTTTTGTAAACAGGAATCCAGGGAGCATAAACTGAAAGCATGGCCTTAACTTACTTGTATACTTATAAAAGTTGGTTAAGGCCGTATTGTTTTATATATATTGATTGATGGACACCCTTTAGTTGAGCTTAAACCCGAACCAAGTACAGAATGTTTACAACCCCGATTTTTACATTTATACCACGAATGCAAATTAAAAACACTTAAGTTCGACGATGAGAATAGTTAGGAATTATCAGTGATTTCTTGGGTGTTAACTGCTGGTAGGAGGGCGGTAAGGTGTGAGGTAACTTGACTGTAACGACGGGTAATGAGTAATGAAGAACGAGATTGGATGGCGAGTTGATCTGTGTATCTTCCCAGGGTTTGGCGTTCTATTCCCCACAGACGGCTAGTACCAACAATGGTTAGATCAACATTTTCCGAGGCAGCAATTACGGCTTGGATTGGTTCTGGGGATGTGACAGTTTTGATTTCAATGCGATCGCGCACACTCTTTGGTAATCGCTCAATCATGGCGTTGAGTTCATAACTTAATTCTTCTTGGATGTGATTGCCTTTAAAGACTTGTAAAACTTGTAAAATACAAGTATCCCGATTAATCAGCATTCTCAGGGCGATAATTAATGCTAAATCGTCGTGGATGTTGGCGGAGTAAGGAACTAATAAACTTTCAATGGCGTTGCCTCCCTTATCTACAAATACGGCGACATCTACCGGTGTGGTACTGAGAATTTGTCCGACTCTTCCCCCTAACCGATTGTTGCTAAAAGCTGGACGATGCCAACCGACGAGAACTAAATCTGGGTGTTCGATTTTGGCTATCTGTGCTGTTTCTCTGGCAACATTGCTAGATATGCGAACTATAGGATGGATATAGGAGCGTGTTTCTGGTGGCTCTAGGGTAGCGATTAATTCTTCTAGTTTTTGGCGACGTTCGGCAATAAGTCTGTCGGCTTCCGTTGGGCTACTTTCAAAACCATAGTCTTCTTCTAGTTCAATGAAGCTGAGGGGATAAACTACAGCAGGTTGTCGGTTATTAACAGCGATCGCCGTTGCTAACTGTAACAAACCTTTTTGGGTAGCAGGATTAGCCACTGGGACTAAAATCCGATATTGGGCAATATAAATTTCGCTGGGGACTGGTACGGCTTCTGCTGGGATTTCTGGTTCTGGTTCAACAACATCTAATCTGATCAGGCGTTTCGGATAGGTAAATTCCAGTAATGGTGAAGTCATGAATGTTGTCACCAAAGCCATAATTACTAACATGGTGAAAAGTAAGGGGGTAATCACGCCTAACTCTAAACCAATATTCAAGACAATTAATTCGGTTAAACCGCGAGTATTCATCAACCAACCCAGGGCTGATGCTTCCCGTTTGTCAATACCACTAATTCGAGCCGCTACATAAGCACCAATATATTTACCGCCAATGGCCACTAATAAAATCAAGGCTGACAATAGCCATAAATGAGGACTATTGAGTAAACCAATTTGGGTTTTTAAACCACTGTAGGCAAAGAAGATTGGTAACAAAAATATGAGGACAAAATCTTCAGTTTTAATCGCTAATTCTCTGACTAATTCTTCATCTTTGGGCATGACTGCGCCTAATAAAAATGCCCCAAAAATTAGGTGAATACCGATAAATTCAGTAATTAAGGCAGAGGATACAACTCCCATATAAATTACAGCCAGAACGAATTGACTCAACCGCCCAGCCCGACGATGATGTTTACTCAGACGTTGGAGAAACCACCGCCCAATTGTGAACATGAAACCAATATAAACAATACTTTCAATAATGGTGAGAATAGCTTGTCCGTCAATGCTACCGTGACGAGCAACAGCGATCGCTACTGCTAAAATACACCAAGCTGTCACATCATCCACCGCCGCACAAGTTAAGGCTAAGGTCCCCAAACGAGTTCCCTGTAAGTTATTTTCGGTGATAATTCTCGCCAACACCGGAAAGGCAGTAATTGACATCGCTGCCCCTAAAAACAAGGCAAAAGGGACAAAATTGACATTATTACTAGAAACTAAAGGATAAAGGACGAAAGCTAATCCAAAAGCTGAAGCAAAGGGAACAATAATGCTGAGATTGGAAATGAGAATCGCAGTTTTTAAGTTACCACTCAGATATTTGGGATTTAATTCCAACCCAATCAAAAACATGAAAAATATTAGCCCAATTTGCGATAAAACATTCAAATAAGGCATCGTTTCTGGGGGAAACAGACTATGGGCTAAATCAGGAGCAATTAACCCAAATAATGATGGACCAAGCATAATACCAGCGAAAATCTCGCCAATTACTAATGGTTGTTTAATTGCTTTGAATCCCAGTCCCACAAGTCGGGAAAGTCCAATCACAATTAATACTTCAACTAAAACAAGAACAACGGTGTGCATAATTTCCTCATTAACAATAATTATCTCAGTTGACTATAGGAAACAGGACGCTTTAGAGTTAGTATCTCATTCAACTACATACCGCTCTCAGATGATTCTTTAAAGTATGGCAAAATGTCAACCTGATGACATAGATTTTTTTAATTTATATTTAACAGATATGCTCATTATTATTACCTATAGTGTTTAACAGTCTAATGAGGTACACCCCAATTTATTCCCTGTTACCTAAAACGAAAAAACTTTCTATCTCACTAGCATGACAATGGCTATCAACAGATTCTTAATATCTAACATACTCTATTAATTTCTTACATTTTGTTTCAAAATAAGTATTTTTGTTATTATAAATATATAAAAGTTCACATAAAAAATTACAAATTAAACCTGTTTCAATCTTGACACAGTTCATTACTTTGTATAACCTACGAAGGTGGGATTAATCGGTAAACATCAAAACACTATGAGTAAGCAAGTATATAAGGTATTTGAGGAAATCGAGTTTAAAGCCAAGCTACTGGCTCAATACTGGAATAATTTTCACATAGAAATATCCCAGCATTTACCAGAGAGTTATCAACCAGAAATACAAGAACTATCCAACAACTTAGAAATAGCCTTAACTCAGCTAATTTACGAATTACAAAATCCTACTCTTACCCTAGCTACCACAGGGACTACAAGTAGCGGTAAAAGCACTTTGGTTAATTTATTATGTGGTGCTGAAATTGTCCCGGTTGCTGTTAGTGAAATGAGTGCTGGAGCAGTGACAATTGAGTATAGCAAAGAAAAATCTCTGATCATTCATGAAACACCGGGAGCGTTATGGGAATGTGGAGAATGGAGAGGAATTAGTGATGATAAAATTTATCAACGTCTTTATCAAGCAATGATAAGTTACATCGAAAATAGAGAAACACAATCAAATTTAGCCTGTCCACAATCTACAATTGCTTACCCTTTTCGACTGGTAAAAGAATCTCAATTACAATTACCAAAAGGAACAAAAGTAAGAATAATTGATTTACCTGGTTTAGCCTATGTGGGTGATCAAGGTAATGCTAATGTTATTAAACAATGTCGAGAGGCTTTATGTATAGTTACTTATAATAGTGCGGAAACAGATTTGCAGAAAGTAAAAAGTTTATTGCAAGAGGTTGTACAGCAGGTAAAAGATTTAGGTGGTTCTCCTGCGCGGATGCTTTTTGCACTCAATAGGATTGATGTTTTTCGAGCAGATAGAAACTGGCCAGAATCAGAAAATGATTTTGTTGAAAATACTGTTCGTAGTATTAAACATGAATTAACTGAACGATTAAAAGAATACACAGAAGAAATTGAAAATTTAGAAGTAGTAAAACTGAGTACATGGCCAGCTTTGTTATCTTTACAAATTCAAAGTCAAGATGATATTTACAGTGCAGATGCTTGTAAAAAAGCGGATAATCATTTTAATGGCTTAATTGAAGATATATTAGAAGATTTGCCACGTAACACACAAAAATGGAATAGACACGATAAAAATAGAGTTGCTGAAGCATTATGGGAAAAATCCTATGGTGAGGAATTTCAGGAAAATCTCAGGGAACATATTAATAAACATTTTCCACAGTTGGTAATTCCCCAAATTATAGAAAATTTTAATATTGCTGCTGGAAATGCGATCGCAGAATGGGCAACACAAACAACAAACGCAGTTCTTAATAGTTCTGAGGAACGGTATCAAGAAGAATGTGAAAATATCTCACATATTAGATTATCAATTGAGCGTTTCTTACAAATTAGCGATACAAATTTAAGAGAACCATTTGAAAAACTAGAGATCAAAGTTAAACAAGTTTTGGCAGAAGAATCAACAGATGATCCTGTAAATTATATCAGAAGTGTAATTACAGAACTTCAGAATGTTCAACCATATAATGAATTAGGAGAGAAATTATATCCTCTTTTTGGATGGCGTATTGAATTAAAAAGAGGAATAGAACAAGTGTTAGAAGCAGTAGCAAAGTCTTTAGAAACTGGCAGAGTAGACTTAGACAGTCCCAATTTAAAAAAGACAAATATTTTAAATATCAATTTACTATCAAGAAACTTAAATCGTTTAGTAAACTTAGGTTATACATCTTCTGTTGCTAAAGAAGGTAAAACAATCGAAGCAAGGACAGACACCGAGAAAAATAAACTCCAACAAATCAATGAGGAATTAAATGAATTGTCTATCCATCTCAACATTGTCATAGAGGATGTATTAAGGCAAATTTCTAATCAAGAATTAAATAGAATTTATCAGGCTGTGTCTGAATTATTTCGTTGTCATTTGTCTTATATTGAAAAGGAAGCAAATGGTATTGCACCTAACATAGCGGTGAAATTTCCTGATTCCCAACTGAGTCAAGTTAATAATAAACTTACATTTAGTTTTAAGTTTAGTGCAGGATTTGCTATTACAAAAGGAACTTGGAAGGAAGCAATACAGGTTAAACGAAAAGAAAGACTTTGGTACACAAACTCAACTCTATTAATATTAATGATGTAAATGTTGAATTAATGAGTGAACAACAAGCGGTAATATTTGAAGTAGAAAATGATATTAATGCTTTTGCAGAATATTTGAGGTTTGCGATTTTTAACGCTGCTGGTTTTGAGTCTTATTGTGTTCAAGAATTGAAAGGTTTAGTTGATAGTTTTCGAGAAAAAGAAGGAACATGGACTGGGGTAGCAATGAATGAATGGTTACAAGGAAACCCTCTTTTATTAGCGGAAATACCGAATAATTTAAAATCACAAGAATCTAATTTAGAAGTGAGTGGAAGATTGCGACAACTATCTGTAGCTTTAAGGAATAATCATTTATTGTAGAAATAATTCATGTTAGAGATAATTAATGCTACAATCAATAAATAACTACTTGATGCCATATCAATATGATCATTGCACAAGACCTAGAACAAACAAAAGATATCTTCCCCGATATTGTATTTCCTCCCAGTGATTTATATAGCGATGAACCACCAGTGGAAACAGAACTGCATTTAGAGCAAATCATGCTCTTAATTAAATGTCTCAAATGGTTATGGAAAGATAGAACTGATTTCTATACAGCAGGAAATTTAACTATTTATTACAGTCCCAACCAGAAGAAAAATGAAAAATTAACAGGACCTGATTTTTTTGTGGTTTTAGGAACAGAACGAAAAACCCGCAAAAGTTGGGTAGTTTGGGATGAAGATGGTAAATATCCAAATGTAATTATAGAAATTCTTTCACCCAGTACAGCTAATACTGATAGAGTAATGAAAAAAGAACTTTATCAAAACACATTTAGAACCCCTGATTATTTTTGGTTTGATCCTTATACCTTAGAATTTGTAGGTTTTCATTTAATTGATAACAAATATCAACCTTTAGAACCTAACGAAGAAGGATATTTATGGAGTGAACAATTAGGTTTATATTTAGGAGTACATGATGGTTTATTAAGGTATTTTACCCCTCAAGGTGAATTACTACCCACACCAGAAGAAACCGCAGCAGCAGAAGCTCAAAAAGCAGTAAAATCAGAAAAACGAGCAAACCAAGAAGCTCAACGAGCAGCACAAGCAGACGCAAGAGCAGAACGTTTAGCCGCAAAATTGAGAGAATTAAATATTGATCCTGATCAAATCTAGAATGTGATATTTAATGATTCTGGTAAACATTACAGATTAGTAAGGTGTGTCAGATACCAAAAATCTGTTTATTTGGATTATTGATGGATTCTGACGCACCTTATAAGAGATTTTTACTGTGACACTTGGGTAAATCTTAAATACAGGGGACGGGACGTTACTCCTTTATCCAGGAAAAAGTCAAAAACTTGTAAATAAGGCGTTAAATTTTGTTAAGATTAAATACGGCGTTAGCTTTGCCCCCTGTCCCCTACCCACGAGACGCTTCATGCTGCGATTAGAACATATCAGTAAAATTTATCCTACAGGCGAAGTTCTTAAAGATGTCAACTGGGAAGTCAAACCAGGCGATCGCATTGGTTTAGTTGGTGTTAACGGTGCGGGAAAATCCACCCAATTGAAAATCATCTCTGGGGAGATTGAACCCACCGCTGGAGAAATTATTCGTCCCGCCAGTCTACACATAGCTTATCTTAACCAAGAATTTGAGGTTGACCCCACTCGTACAGTTAGAGAAGAATTTTGGACTGTATTTAAAGAAGCTAATGAAGTGCAGAAGGCTTTAGCTCATATCCCTCATGAGATGGAAACAGCTAATCCAGAGGAGTTAGATGAGCTAATTCATGAGTTAGATCGGTTACAGCGTCAGTTTGAAGCTTTGGATGGATATAACTTAGACTCACGGATTGGTAAGATATTACCAGAGATGGGATTTCAACTAGAAGATAGCGATCGCCTAGTTAGTGCCTTCTCTGGTGGTTGGCAAATGCGGATGAGTTTAGGAAAAATCCTCCTGCAAAAACCTGACTTATTACTACTGGACGAACCGACAAACCACTTAGACTTAGAAACCATTGAATGGTTAGAAAATTATCTCAGAGGTTTAATTACCCCAATGGTCATAGTTTCCCATGACCGGGAATTTTTAGATCGTCTGTGCAACCAAATCGTTGAAACTGAAAGAGGTGTTTCTAGTTCTTACCTGGGTAATTACTCGTCCTACCTGCAACAAAAAGCCGAAAATCAATACGCACAACTCAACGCTTACGAACGTCAACAAAAAGAATTAGAAAAACAACAGGCATTTGTAGAAAAATTCCGTGCCAGTGCTACTCGCAGTACCCAAGCGAAAAGTAGAGAAAAACTACTTGATAAAATTGAACGCATTGAAGCACCGACAGGAGGAGTTAGAACCCTACATTTCCGGTTTCCTGATGCCACTCGTAGCGGTAGAGAAGTAGTAGAAATTAAGGATTTAACCCACATTTATGGGGATAAAATTCTGTTTTTATCCGCAAATCTGCTGGTGGAAAGAGGAGACAGAATTGCCTTCCTTGGTCCCAACGGTGCAGGTAAGTCCACACTGTTAAAAATTATGATGGGTGTTGAACCACCCACAGAAGGGATTGTGAAATTAGGTGATCACAACGTGATTCCTGGTTACTTTGAACAAAACCAAGCGGAAGCCTTGGATTTAAATAAAACCGTCATGCAAACCATCCATGACGAAGTTCCCAACTGGACAAACGAAGAAGTCCGCACATTGTTAGGCAGATTCTTATTTACTGGTGATACCGTATTTAAGAAAGTTGCGGCCTTGAGTGGAGGTGAAAAGGCTCGATTAGCACTGGCAAAAATGCTATTACGTCCAGCAAATTTAATCATCCTGGATGAGCCTACCAACCACTTAGATATTCCGGCAAAGGAAATGATGGAAGAGGCTTTGCAAAACTATGATGGTACTGTCCTTGTAGTTTCCCACGACCGTTATTTTATCTCCCAAGTAGCTAACAAAATTGTCGAAATTCGTGATGGTGATTTTCATGTTTACTTAGGAGATTATCACTACTATCTCGATAAGAAAGCTGAAGAAAAAGAACTGGCGGAATTGGCAGCAGCAGAAGCCGCAAAAGCCGCTAAAAAAGCCGCTAAATCTGCCAAAGCTGGAGCAAAGCAGAAGTAGTTAATATCGGCGAATGGGTGACTGATTGTGATTCTGGCTTTCTGTCACCTATTTTTTAATTATGATAATTGAACGCAGATGAACGCAGATAAACACAGATAAATTTGATTATTATTCTGTGTGGTCTCAGAAAAAATTAGTATTACAAGAGAAATTACATAGCAATAACACCCCCAGATGCAAAAACTTGTTTTGCTGTTAATTGCAAATTAGGAAAGATTGAGGAAAGCAATTGATCATTGTTTTGAAATAATCGCTTTTGATATTCGTCTTCTACTAATGTACAAATTGTAATTGTTGGCAGTTTGATTTTGCCAATATATTCTCTACCACCAATGCCTAAATAATCTACAATCCAATATTCAGGAACAGCTAATAGGGCGTAATCTTCAACTTTGCGAGCATAATCATTTTGCCAGTTTGTGCTGACGACTTCAGCAATTAGTTTAATTGATTTTCCTGATGTAATTACAGGCTCTTTTTGCCATAATGGTTCATTGATTAGTTGGGTTTGGTCTAATACAATCACATCGGGACGAAAGGCTGTGTTTGTTCCCAATAGTTTGATCAAGCAGCGATGGGGGATAAAGTATGGTAAGTCTTGATGATCAATTTCTACATTCAGTTTTCGCCCAATTAATGATGATACCTGTTCATGGGGTCCTGTTGGTTCCATCTCGATTAATTCCCCATCAATAAGTTCATAGCGATCGCTGTCGCCATACTGAGTAACAAATTCATTAGCTGTAATTAGTTTTAGGGGTGATTGTACCATGATTATGTTTCTTGCTGATTAAATAAAGATTATTTTGGCAATTAGAAACTGCACTTTCTTACTTATTTGGCAATCAAATTCGCGTAACGTAAGCCGTGTTGGACATTCTATTTTACAGACAAAATACTTGAAACGGGTGGTTAGCTTAATCAGCAGAAGCCCCACGTCTCACTCTTAGGAGCGTGGGATGAATGCGCGTGAGTTGAGTTGCGTAGCCCAAATTGTATTTGAGCGTAGCGAAAACAAAGAAGGCTACAGCGACGAAACGAACAAAATATT
>NZ_JAQMSE010000048.1:0-4290 GCF_028330045.1 Aphanizomenon sp. CS-733/32 | reverse complement strand
GGGCAGGGAAGCAGGGAAGCAGGGAAGCAGGGAAGCAGGGAACAGGTAATTGGTGAAAAAAAACTATTACTATTCTTCTTCCTCCTGAACTCCTGATAGCGCGGCGTGGCGTTAGCCATACTCCTGACTCCTGACTCCTGAAGATTTAACAGTCTGTTCCTTCTGTAGCGCCATTGATGGATTTCCAGGCTGGTAAACCACCGCTGAGTTCGGCTACGGCTGTAAAACCGAGGAATTGTAGGGTTCTCACAGCTTGGGCAGATTGGCTGTCATTTTCGCCGTAAATGTAGATTTGGCGTTCTCTGTATAGGCAGGTTTGGGCGCGAGATTCCAAGTCATTGAGGGGGATGGAAATTGCTCCGGTGATGCGGCTATAATTGTACTTTGAGCGATCGCGCACATCAATAACTGTAAAAGCAGGTTGACCCCATTCGAGACTGGTTTTTAAGTCTTGAACATCAGCAACTAAATTAATACTCATAAGCTTTTTCCGCGTTTAATCTAATCAGAAATTTACCAAATATCCCTTCTTAATTCGTATTTCTTTAGGATTACAGCAGATTTTAGAAATAATAATTTTGTGATCATAATATTGTAAGCTGATTCTCTGCACAGTTCGACGAGTTTTAATTTTTAATTTGTAATTATTCATAATGGCATCTACTATTCAAGCTTTACCAACAGAAGTTGTATATTTAATTACAGCAGGAGAAGTAATTGATTCTTTGGTGGCTGTTGTCAGGGAGTTGGTGGAAAATTCCCTAGATGCTGGAGCAACACGCATTGTCGTTTCTTTATGGCCGCAACTGTGGCGAGTTCGTGTGGCTGATAATGGTTATGGCATGAATTTAGATGACCTACAACAAGCCGCAACTGCGCACAGTACAAGCAAGATTCATTCTAGTGCAGATTTATGGAAAATTAGCAGTTTGGGGTTTCGTGGTGAGGCGCTACATAGTTTAACGACTTTGGCCGACTTAGAAGTTTTAAGTCGTCCTTTGGGGGGAAGTGAAGGTTGGCGAGTTGCTTATAATTATGAAGGAGAAGTATCACAAGTAGAAGTGGTAGCGATCGCACCGGGTACGGTAGTCACAGTTAATAATTTATTTGCTAATTGTGAAGCTCGTCGTCAGGGTTTACCGGCGACAAATCAGCAATTAAAGGCTGTACAAAATGTCATTCAACAAATAGCTTTATGTCATCCTCATGTTAATTATCAAGTTTGGCAAAATGACAAAGAATGGTTTACGATTTGTCCCGCACCAACTGTGGGAAAACTAATTCCCCAAATTCTCCCCCAGGTGCGGCAAGATGATTTACATGAGGTGAATTTACAAATACCAAATCAGGAGAATTCGTCTTTGCATTTAGTGATAGGATTACCCGATAGATGCCATCGTCATCGTCCTGATTGGGTAAAGGTGGCAATTAATGGGAGAATGATTAAAACGCCGGAATTAGAGCAGACAATATTTTCAGCCTTTCATAAGACATTACCACGCGATCGCTATCCCGTTTGTTTTCTCCATTTAACTATTTCCCCAGAACAAATTAACTGGAATCGTAACCCAGCCAAAACAGAAATATATCTCAATGAACTAACTTTTTGGCAAGAACAAATTACTGAAGCTATCAACAAATCTCTGCGGATTTCGGAAACTAATATTAAAGAATCCGTCCACACAACCAGAGTTAGTAATTTATTGAAAGTAGCAGAATCAAAAGGTGAATATAACTTCAATTCTCAAAAATCCCAACCTAGTGAAAATCAACCCTGTTTAAAAGCCATTGCCCAACTGAGTAATACTTATATTGTTGCTGAACATTCTGGAGGAATGTGGTTAGTAGAACAACATATAGCCCATGAACGAGTATTATATGAACAATTATGTGAAAGTTGGCAATTAGTAGCTGTAGAAACCCCAATTATTATTTATCAATTATCACCAGCCCAGGTTTCCCAATTACAACGCATTGGTTTAGATATAGAACCATTTGGTGATAACCTTTGGGCAGTGCGTAACATTCCTCTCATGTTAAAACAACGAGAAGATTGTGCTGAAGCAATTTTAGAATTAAGTTGGGGAGGGGATTTACAAACTGCTCAAGTTGCTGTTGCTTGTCGGAGTGCAATTCGCAATGGCACAAAAATGAGTTTACCAGAAATGCAGACCCTATTAGATAATTGGCAACGTACCCGCAACCCCCGCACCTGTCCTCATGGTAGACCAATTTATTTATCTTTGGAAGAATCAGCACTAGCGCGGTTTTTCCGACGTAATTGGGTAATTGGCAAAAGTCATGGAATTTGAAATGTTTTAACTTCCTATCTACTTAACTGGTTGCAGTTTTGTTACCTTGAGTTTAAACTTACCTACCCCAGTTTCTCCAAAAGAGCGAACCCGCACAATATAAGTTCCTGCTTCTGTAATGCGGGTAAATAATAGAGAATTACTTGTACCATCAGGAGCATCATCATTTTCTCCTGCTGTTGAACCATTAGGGGCTAATAGTGTAATAATGCTGTCAAAGTTTTCCGATGACAAATCAATAGATAAATTATCACCCTGATTTAATTTAATTGAATAATCACGAGCAAATCCTCCTTGACCTGTGGGAATATCTTTGTTTGATAGACTATCAGAAATTTCCGTCAAATTAGTTAATGGAATAGGGCTATATAACTTATTTTGTGCTGAGGCTGTTTTGGTCCATATTCCCATTGTTAGTAATGTAACAGGAATAATTAAAATTGGGTTTAAACGCACTGCAAAAATCTTTTTCATAAATAAAAATACTGTTCCCACAAATATCGGGCAACCAATCTAATATAGCTTTATTTTTATTTATTTGTCGTGGCAACAGCAGCTACACCCAAGACTGCAATTTGATATTGTTCAAATGTTTTGACAGCAGCTTTAACAGTGGCACCAGTAGTATAAATATCATCTACTAATAATATTGGTATATGGGGACGACGACGCAAATCTTTACCAAGGATAAAAGCATCTGCTAAGTTTTCTTGTCTTTGGATTGGGGACAAATTAAATAGGGCTTCAGTTTCTTTAATGCGTTCTAAAGCATTGACTTTCAATTTGTATCCCGTCACATTACAAAAACCTTCCGCTATTAATGCAGCTTGATTAAAACCGCGTTGTTTTTGTTTTTTGGGGTGCATAGGAATAGGAACAACTAAAACCTGTTGTTGTGGTTGAGGTGAATGTAATAACCATGATTCTCCTAAGCATTCTCCTAAAACATAGCCAATTTGTGGTTGATTCTCATATTTTAGGGCAGCGATCGCCCTTTTAACAGCACCACCATAATTTCCCCACACAAATATGGGTAATGGTTGCTTCCATAAATAAGCAGGATTTTGCTTATGGCAACTTTGGATTTGCCGAATACAATATGGACAAAGTTCCTTCTGCGTAGAACGTTGACACAAAGGACAAGAAGATATAAGAAAAAGATTAAGTAAATTTTGGAATATCTTGATCATAGATACTTTACATAAACGCGATCGCACCTGCTGGTTTCTACACCTGTTGTTGGTAGATAACCATTACTTTCATAAAGTTTAACAGCTTCAGTTAAAATACTGGCAGTTTCAATCCAAATTTGCTCAAATCCCCGCAGAGCAATTGCTGTTTCCAATTGTTGTAATAAATATTTTCCTAATCCTAAACCGCGCACTTTTGGTAAAAGATACATTTTTCTAATTTCTACAGCTTTTTCTCCGCGATTGATGGGATAATATGCGGCAGTTCCGACAATCTGACTTTGGTGTTCAACTACCCAAAATTCTCCACCAGTTGCTAAATAATATATTTCTATTTGTAATACATCCTTGTCTGCTCCTTCGGGCTGCCAAGGCAAACCGTATTCTGATAATATAGAACTAATAACTGTAGCAACCAAAGTAAGGTCATCTTTTTGCCAACTACGAATAATAAAATCTTGGTAAAAATACATCTTTCCGTGAAATTGATGATTTTTGTGACTATAAGTATGTTACCATTATAAATGGTCGTTATGGCAAGACAAGAGGCAATCATGCAAGAGTGAAGAGGGTTTGGGCGATTTTACTTTTCTTTACACAGATTGGTTTTATTGTGTTCACCTACTTAGTTCAAGCCGATACTAAAGAAGCGTGCCAAAAACAAAAACCGCCTCTAAATAAATAGAAGAGGTTTTATTGTTGAATAATAGACCTGGCATCGAGCTATTTTGACGTGGGGCTACCCCCAAACTATCGTCGCCGCAGCAGCGTTTCACCTCTGAGTTCGG
>NZ_JAQMSE010000007.1:0-6401 GCF_028330045.1 Aphanizomenon sp. CS-733/32 | reverse complement strand
AATAGAGTCTTTGGGAATGATTATGGGTTTATGTCTACTGGTTTATACTTTGGCTCAACGTCATATTAGAAATGCTCTTTTGGAGTCTAAATCAACAATTAAAAATCAATTAGGCAAAGCAACTAATCGTCCTACTTTACCCTGGATTTTTCAATGCTTTCAATTTTGGGGTGCGGAATGTGGGTTATAATTGACACAGACTCAGCTGTAGCGCAAAGTGGGAAAATTTTCAATCTTTAATCCTTAATCCACTTGGCGTATAGTCATAGTTTGTCCATCAGCAATCATACTTTATCATGGTTCGAGAACTTGAACGTCAACGTCAGGGTGCAACTTTTCCAGAATCTGCTCCAGCAGCCAATCCAGTGTTTTTTAGAACCTACAGCCGCAGAACAGAGGCAGGGCTAAGAGAAACATGGGAACAGGTGTGCGATCGCACTTTACGCGGTTTAGTAGAACTGGGAAAACTCACCCGTGAAGAGGCCGCCATTTTAGACAAGATGCAGCGGAACATGAAATCCCTCCCCAGTGGGCGTTGGATGTGGGTAGGTGGCACAGATTGGTTAACCAAACCCAAAAACTTCTCCGGTGCTTATAACTGCACCTCTACTAACCTTGTAGACTGGAGTGCTTTTGGATTGATGATGGATCTAGCCATGATGGGCTGTGGTACAGGTGCTATCATCGAACCAAAATATATTAATCAACTTCCCCCTATCCGTAATCGCCTCAATATCACCATTAAAGGTGAAATTGGCAGCACACCCCAAGCACAGCGTCGTGAATTTACACAAACCCATATAGAAGCTAACACCGCTACTATCCACGTTGGAGACAGCCGGGAAGGTTGGGTAAAATCCTATCAAACCCTCTTAGAACTTTCTACCGATGAAGGCTTTACAGGTGAGGTTCAGGTAATTGTTGATATCAGCGATGTGCGCCAATCTGGGGAAACCCTCAAAGGTTTTGGCGGCATGGCTAACCCTGTAAAATTACCTGGATTGTATCAGCGTTGCGCCTCTATTCTCAATAAGGCAATAGGCAGACAATTAAATTCAGTTGAATGCTGTTTATTAATTGACGAGGCTGCTGTAACAATTGTGGCAGGCAATATCCGTAGAAGTGCGGGTATGCGTCAATTCGTTTCTGAAGATGAACAAGGCGCAACTGCCAAAGATAACCTCTGGCAACAAGACGCAGAAGGTAACTGGCGTATAGATCCAGAACGTGATTCTTTGCGAATGGCCAACCATACACGAGTCTTTCACCGCAAACCAACCTTAGAAGAATCTATTGCTGCTGTACGTAGACAATATTACAGCGGTGAAGGGGCAATTCAATGGGCTGGTGAAGCAGTCGCTAGAGCTAATGCTGATTTATTAAATACACCAGAACGGAAAAGAGACTTTTTGCAGGCTTACGAGCAAGGGAAAGTCGAGCAATGGATAAAAGAATACCATCCTGAAATTGATGCTAATGAGCTAGAACATAGAACAGGTAGGTTTGGTTTAAATCCGTGCATAACGGCTGATACTTGGGTTCACACTGAACAAGGTGCAAGACTTGTTAAAGATTTGATAGGTAAACAGTTGAGTGTGTATGTCAATGGAGAATTGTTCAGCACTACAACCGATGGCTTTTGGTTTACAGGAGTCAAACCCGTATTAAAAGTTATCACTCAAGAGGGCTATGAATTGCGTTTAACTGGCAATCATCAGCTACTTAAGGTGACTGCTCAAACTCAGAAAAAGCAATACTCCGAGTGGGTAGAAGCTGAAAATTTGAGTCCTGGTGATTATATTTTCGTTCATAATCATCGTGGGGTACAACCTTGGGATAGTTTTGGTACTTTTGATGAGGGTTGGTTGCTTGGTAATCTCATTGGTGATGGTAGTATTGCCTCAACACAATCGGGTAAAACAGCGTATCTACGATATTGGGAAGATACTCAAGAAGAAATGGGAAGATATGCTGTTACTTTACTCAAAAAGGCTGTTGATTTTTCTGGCTCCACAGAGTCTGGACACTACCATAAGCAGCTAAAACATCGAGTGATCAACTCATCAGGGTTAGCTAGATTGGCAGCTAATTATGGTGTTACCTTAGAACACAAAATGCCAACAGATAAAATTGAGGAAGCCAGCTATGAATTTTATCGTGGTTTCTTACGTGGCTTATTCGATGCTGATGGTAGTGTACAAGGTAATCAACAAAAAGGTGTTAGTGTCAGACTGGCACAAAGCAACCTGGAAACTTTGAAAATTGTTCAAAGAATGCTGGCTCGATTGGGTATTATTTCAACAATTTATCAAGAGCGTCGTAGTGAAAGCTATCGTCATCTTCCTGATAGCAATCGTCAACCAGCCTTGTATTTTTGCAAAGCACAGCATGAGCTTGTAATCACCAATGATAATATCTATGCGTTCCAAAGCATTATCGGATTTCAGGAACCTCAAAAAGCTAATCGCTTGCAAGAATTAATTAGTGGATACAAACGACAACTAAATCGTGAGCGATTTGCAGTTAAAATCAAGGAAATTATACCTGATGGAGTGGAAGCAGTTTTTGACTGTACTGTACCAGGGGTTTCTCGATTTGATGCTAATGGCATTGTTGCCCACAATTGCGGAGAAATTATTGGTAGTAATTTTCACTGTGTAAGTGGTGATACTCTGCTCATCACTAAAGATGGAATGCACAAAATTGAGGATGTTGTTGGATGCGAAATTGACATTTGGAACGGTAAAAACTGGAGTCAAGTTGAACCATTGAAAACTGGTAGTTCTCGCGTTCTCTATCGCGTGCGTTTTGGAGATGGTTCATACTTAGATGCAACTGGGTATCATCGCTTCTTTGTCAAAGATAGATTTGGCAAGAATTATAAAGAAGTTCAAACAAAAGATTTGATGGATACCAGTCGGTATGCTATCCACACTGAACCATTTAAAATTGAATACGAAGATGGATTAAATGTTGATTCCAACTATGCCTACACTTTAGGAGTAGCGGTAGGAGATGGGACAACAGATCAAAACAACAATGCTAAAGTTAGGCTTTACGAACAGAAAGCCGCTTTAAATCTTTCAGGAAATAAATCTCCTATCAGAGATTATGACTACTTACCTACTTTTACAGATGTCACAGATTTAGGGTTTTCTGGAGAATTCTTAAAAAGCCTAAAAACAAATTCAGAAGCACTGAACGTCATTGCCAGTTGGAATCGTCAAGCAATTTTGCACTTTATCGCTGGTTTAGCAGATACAGACGGCTCAAATACACAAAGCAATGGCATCAGAATATATATCTCTGAGTATGATCGAGCTTACCGAGTTCAGTTACTACTTACTAAATGCGGTATTCGTTCATCTGTCAATCTTTGCGCTTATAAAGGGGCGGTTACCAACTATGGCATCAGAAGTAGAGATTTGTACTACTTGCAAATAACTGATTGTGGGGAAATTCCTTGTCAGCGTTTAGATGTAAGTAAGGGTACAGACGCTAAATGTAAAGGTAAATGGCAAGTTGTGAAAAGTGTTGAACAACTACCAGGATTACATGATACTTACTGCTTCAATGAGCCGGAATATCATAAAGGTGTTTTTGGTAATACCTTAACTGGAAACTGTAATTTGTCTGAGGTACATTTAAACCAACTCGACCCCGATAACTACAAAGAACAAGAAGAAGCGTTTACCGCTGGAGCGCTTTCTGTTGTCGCCCTGTTAAATCACCAATTCCTTGAACCCCGCTATCAATACAGCCGGGAATTAGATCCCATTGTCGGTGTATCCTTTACCGGATTATTTGACTTCTTTGTTCATGCTTTTGGGACAGATTGGTTACGGTGGTGGGAAGCAGGAAGACCCGAAACTCCTGAAGGACTGATTTTTAAACGTGGTGAACAAAAATATCTCAACTTCTGGAAAGATGTCGTTCATAAAGTAGTGTGGGAATATTGCGATCGCCATCAAATCAAACGCCCCAATCGTTGTACCACAGTCCAGCCCGCTGGTTGTTTAGACCGCACAGCTTTACGGATATTTGATCAAGGTTTACTTTACGCTGATGAAATTATAGATGCGGGAAGTGGCGAAACAGAAGGATTAGACCTAAGTGTTCGTGAAGGGATAGCAGCAGATAAAGCGATCGCCAATCAGCCCCTAAACCTAGTCCGCATCACCTTAAACAATGGTCGAATCTTACGCATGACGGCTAACCATCGTCTTAACGTAGATAATGCTTGGGTGCGTGCTGACCAACTAACCATCGGAATGGAAATCACCTATTCTCTTGGAGAATACAGCAAACAAGAAGATGCTCTACTTTTGAGTATTAACCCTCGACCATACACTCGTGATTACCGTCAAGAAACAGAAGGACATAGCCGAGGTGTCTTAACCAAAGATATTGTTACTCCCACCACCCTTAACCCGGAAATTGGCTACTTTTTGGGTTGCTTGTTTGGAGACGGTGCTTTCAGTGAACACAAATATCGGATTCGTTTTGCCTTTAATGCTCAAGAACTTGATCTAGTAGAACGATTACAAACCATTTCCTCCCAGTGGTTTGGACTAACTGGAACTGTTAGTTACGATCCTCGCAATGACAACTCACGAGGGGAACTGACTTTTGCTTGCAAACAACTGTTTGATTGGCTGAAACTCAATCAACTAGACAAATCTCATAGTATTGATCTTGACAGGATTCCCCAAGCAATCCGTCGTTCATCACGAGAAACAATCCTGTCATTTTTCTGTGGTCTCATTGATACAAATGGCTGTGTCCGTGAGCAAGGATCATTATCAATTGACTCCGCTAGTGAAGCATTCATCCGCAACTTACAACAAGTGGGTGAAGCTGTCGGACTCTGCTTCTCAATTTTCCATAACACCCAGGGAGAGAACCTACAGAAAACTAAAAATATGTGGGGTTTATCCTTAAGCCGAATGCTATCTCAACCAGAATCACTGACTTATCTCAATACCCATAGTCGCAAGTGTGGCTTACGTCCTTTATTTGCACCAAAACGTCAATTTGCCTTTAGTCCCTATCGAGTAGCTGCTATCGAATTTGAAACCATACCTGATTACAGCTATGACTTTGCAGTAGCAGGTGTAAATGATGACGATTCTTGGTACTGGCAAGGAGCGCTGAAATCTCACAATACCAAATCCCTCTTAACTGGAGCATCACCCGGTTGGCATCCCCCCAAAGCTCAAAGATTCATCCGCCGCATTACTTTCCGTAAAAACGACCCCGTAGCCCTAGCCTGTATAGACTATGGTTACAACGTCATCCCCTCCCAATCGGACAAAGACGAAAACGGCAACCTTCTCAACGATCCTTTTGATCCTCGGTGTACAGAATGGTTAGTCGAAATCCCCGTCGCCGTCTCTTGGGCTGACTTACCCGGTGCTGATGAAATAGAGGTTTCCCAGTTTTCCGTCTTAGCGCAACTGGATTTTGTCATGCAAGTTCAAAATCATTACGTCACCCATAACACCTCAGCCACCCTAGAACTCCGTTCCGAGGAAGTTGAACTATTGGGAATACGCATCTATCAAGCCATTCAAAATGATGAAGGATACATTTCTGCCGCATTATTAGCCCGATTTGACGACTTGCAATCCTTCCCCCGTCTCCCCTTTGAACCCATAGACAAAGCCACTTATGACAGCTTATCTAAAGAAGTCAAAACCCGACGCAGAACAGATGATTTCTGTGGTGCTTTAAGTCGTTACGATTTGGGAGAACTAACAGAAGCAGGCCCTAGCGGTTGTGACTCTGATAAATGTATGTTCCCAGAACAGCCACCCACATCATAAAATCCATGTAATCCCATTTCTCAAAATCCCCTCCTGGCTCAATACTTGTCGCTTAATCTCAAACAATGAAATTGCCTAGGTTGGTTTGACGGCAGGAAATCCAACATTTATCAACATTTGTTGGGTGTTACTATCCTTTAACCCAACCTACATTTCCTGAACCGAACAGTATTGCTTCCTGGCTGAAGGGGATTGAGGTAAGGTTCTTAGACTCCTGAATCCTGCTATATAGGGTTTGCTGAAAAAGTCTTCTCGTGGGGGCAGGCAAAAGGCAAAAGGCAAGAGGCAAGAGTTTGGGCTATCTGTTATCCCTAAATTTTGTGATTTATTCAACCCAAAATGCATACTTTTGGGACTATCCCCCTCAACAATCTTGCACCTATTTTCTTTTTTAGCAGACTCAAACCTTTCATATATATAGGTCTTGCATTTATTTAGCAAGCCCTATATATTGTGACGTACTCCACACACTCCCTTTCAGGTGAGTGTGGGCTTCTCAGTGACTCCTCTATGAGGACATTAACTGAGCTTTAAGACCGTGCGCCCCACGGTTCTTTGGTTTTGAGATTTGTTTTT
>NZ_JAQMSE010000047.1:0-4250 GCF_028330045.1 Aphanizomenon sp. CS-733/32 | reverse complement strand
TTGTGATTTTAGGTACTTACAGATCCCCCCTAACCCCCCTTGTTAAGGGGGGAAATAGAGTCAAAGTCCCCCTTGTTAAGGGGGATTTAGGGGGATCTGAAAAAATTTGATACACCATGAGAGACTTTTCAAACACCCTCTTAGAAGTTGTAGGAATGTTACGCTTTATTCAACAATTTGAAGTAGGTTATGGAGATTACACTACTGAAAAGTATCAGTTAGAAGAACCAACCGTAGAAGATTTTCAACAATTTGTGAGAAGGGATAATCAGGAAGTAAATAAATAAACAGATACTTACGGCGAATAGTTAACCACCATATACCTGTGACCAAGTTGTCAATAAAAATACTATCACCGCACTGATAGCTAAAACACCTTGAATCAAATTCCCGACAACCGTTCCCACAGTAATCCCTATCCCAGCTTTTACCGCAGGCCATAATCGTCTTTGATAAAGGAACTCACCCACAATTGCACCTAACAGTGGTCCAAATAAAATTCCTAATAATGGTCCACCAAAAGGTAAAGCAGGTAGTAATCCAAAAAATCCCAGTAACAAACCCACAAACGCGCCAATTTGTCCCCACTTACTAGCACCGGCTTGTTTTGCTCCGATATAACCAGCCAGGAAATCAACTCCTGTACTCAGAACTAAAACAATGATTGTCACAATCAGGGGAATTTTAATAGCTGCAAAGGAATTACTCACAATTCCCCAAATAATAATAGATATTAAAATCAAACTACTTCCAGGTATGGCTGGAACTACAGCACCAATAATCCCCACAAACATCACAGCCACTAAGAGTAAATAAATAATTTGCATAATTCATAATTTATAACTTTTATTAATATCCAGATCCCCGACTTCTTAAAGAAGTCGGGGATCTAAATTCATTAGAATCAACCATTACCAAGGGTTACAGCTAATTTATCGGCAATTCCCGCAATCCAGTTTTCATCTTGTTTAGTGTAACTGCGGGGAGCATTTGCCGCTAAAATTAAAACCCCTTCTTTACCAATTGGTTGACAAATTACACCTTGTGTGTTCTCTGGTAAATAATCAAATTCAATTTTACCAGGATAGACATACAAAGCCACTAAATAAATTGGCTTTTGAGTTTCTAATACTTTTTTTAAAATTGTTCCTGGGACTACTTCCGATTTAGCAGCCAGAATACCACGACGTAATAAAACTTTACCTTGATGGTAAACTATAAGCGATCGCGTGACTGTATTAGTTAATAATAACCGCGATGCCCAGGCTAATTCTATTTTCGCGGCTTCTGGTAAATCTGCTGCTAAAAAAAATCCCTCTTCCCCAATCAATTCCACTGTCTCCGGTGTGCGTGGCTGTACCTGTTGCCAAATTAAACCAGTTAAAATTAACACCGCACTCAAAATCACCCCCAGCACATCTCCTCGTGCTTGAGAGTTTGTCAGTTGCGGTGTTAATAACCGATTCATTAACAAAAGCACAGCACCTAAACCCCCAACAACTAAGGGTAAACGCCGTAAAACTCGATTAGGATCTGATTTTGTCATTAGTCATTGGTCATTGGTCATTGGTCATTGGGAAAATTCTTTCTCCCCCTACTTCCCCTACTCCCCCTACTCCCCCTACTCCCTCTGTCACCTGTCACCTGTCACCTAACTTCCTACTCTTCCCCTGGTTCTAGGATACGTTGGAAAAGATAACCAGTACCTCTAGCGGTGAGAATTAGTTCAGGGTTGCTGGGATCATCTTCTAATTTTGCCCGTAATCGGGAAATATGTACATCCACAACGCGAGTATCTACATGGCGTTCAGGAGTATATCCCCACACTTCTTGCAGAATTTCTGAACGGGAAAAAGCTTCACCAGAACGACTGACTAACAATTCTAATAAGCTAAATTCCATCCCGGTTAAGCGAATCCGCTCATCACCTTTATAAACTTGACGCTTATTTGTATCAATTTTGATGGTGCTGACATGAATTACCCCGGAACTAGGAATACCATTTGCACCAGTTTTGTCCACCCGTCGCAAGACTGAACGAATCCGCGCTTCTAGTTCTTTGGGGGAGAATGGTTTAACGACATAATCATCAGCACCTAATTCTAACCCGGTGATGCGATCGGCGACATCTCCCAAGGCGGTGAGCATAATAATGGGAACATCCGATTCTTTGCGTAATTCTTGACAAACGCCATAACCATCGAGTTTTGGCATCATGACATCTAAAACTACCAGGTCTGGTTCAGCTTTGCGAAATATTTCTAAAGCTTCCTCTCCGTCTCCTGCTGTCACTACATCGTAGCCAATCATGGAAAGGCGTGTTTCCAAAATCCGACGAATGCTGGCTTCGTCGTCTACTACTAGGATTTTTTCTTTATGACTTTCCAAGTTTTGTCATGCTCCTTAACTAAAATTTTTCATGATTAATTTTTAATATCATAATATTAAGATATCATTGCTCTCAATTGATTTGGAAAGAGCTTCTAACTATTACTATTAGTAAATTTCCGTTTTTTCCAAGAATTAACAAAAAATTAAGATTATTAAATAAAATTTCAGTATGGCAAAGCCAAAAACCATTTATATCTGTAGTAATTGTGCGGCGGAATTCTCCCAATGGTTCGGAAAATGTTCAAATTGTGACACTTACGACTCTTTAGTTGAGCAGAATATTAGCTCTTTTCTGGGGGATATACCTAGCCGGGGTGGGGTGGGAAATTGGCAAGCTGGAGGTCATGGTAAATCTCATGGTAAACCAGCTAAAGCTAGATCATCTCTGACTTTTGACCAAATTAGCGATCGCCAAATTGCTCGTTGGGAGTCCGGTTATGGCGAATTAGATCGAGTTTTAGGCGGGGGGGTTGTTCCCGGTTCAATGGTATTAATTGGTGGTGATCCTGGTATCGGTAAATCTACTTTACTGCTACAAGTATCTAACCAATTAGCACAAAAATATCGGATTCTCTATATTACTGGAGAAGAGTCTGGACAACAAGTAAAATTGCGGGCTTCTCGCTTGGGAATGTCCAAATCTCCTCTTGTCGTCACAGAAGATCATCAAAACAAAGATCCGGAAGCACCAGTGACAAATCCTGAACAACCCATAGATCCTGACAGTATAGGCGCGGATTTATATGTGTTGCCAGAAACGGATTTAGAAGAAATTTTGCGAGAAATAGATTCTTTAAAGCCCAATGTGGCAGTAATAGATAGTATTCAAACAGTATTTTTACCAGCTTTGACATCAGCGCCGGGTTCAGTGGCACAAGTCAGGGAATGTACCGCAGCCTTGATGAAGGTGGCAAAACATGAAGATATTACGATGTTAATTGTTGGTCATGTTACCAAAGAAGGCACGATTGCCGGACCGCGAGTATTAGAACACTTAGTTGATACTGTATTGTATTTTGAAGGCGATCGCTTTGCTTCCCACAGATTATTAAGAACTGTAAAAAACCGTTTCGGAGCAACACACGAAATTGGTATATTTGAAATGGTATCGCAAGGATTAAGGGAAGTTGATAATCCTTCCGAATTATTTTTAGGCAATCGTGATGATCCGGCTCCCGGTACAGCCATTGTAGTAGCTTGTGAAGGAACAAGACCCATAGTAGTGGAATTACAAGCTTTAGTTAGCCCTACCAGTTATCCCTCTCCTCGCCGAGCAGGTACAGGTATAGATTATAATCGCTTAGTGCAAATTCTCGCCGTATTAGAAAAGCGTGTAGGTGTCCCCATGTCCAAATTAGATTCCTATGTTGCTTCTGCGGGGGGATTAAACGTAGAAGAACCAGCAGTAGATTTAGGAATTGCCGTTGCCATAGTTGCCAGTTTCCGCGATCGCATCGTTGATCCTGGTACAGTCTTAATTGGAGAAGTAGGATTAGGGGGACAGGTGCGATCGGTTTCCCAAATGGAACTACGATTAAAAGAAGCAGCAAAACTGGGATTTAAAAGAGCGATCGTTCCTAAAGGCACAAAATTTCCTGAAATTGGCATAGAGATATTACCAGTAGGTAAAGTCATAGATGCAATTATTGCGGCTGTACCTCATCAAGAATTGACAGAGGAAGATTTAGAACCTGATGGGGATGAATAGTCTAATTTATTTCTTAGAGGATGTTTGAAAAGTTTCCGGCGATTAGAAATCGCTACTACACAAACAAAGTCCACCTGCGTGGACTAACGAAAAATCAAGGCTTTTGAACCCACGAAGGTGGGTTTCGTCTGTGTAGCTGCGACTTCTAGTC
>NZ_JAQMSE010000006.1:0-11754 GCF_028330045.1 Aphanizomenon sp. CS-733/32 | reverse complement strand
CCAAATGTGGTTTTAGTGTGTCTCGTAATAAGTTAATCTGGTTCATAGGGGTTTCTTTGATTGTGTGGTAACTTTCTATGAAACCCTTTCTCTGTTTCCTTTGCAAGCTTTTTCTCTATTTTTTGTCCTGTACAGAGATTTTATCAACCTAATAATTTTCCTTTCAAATTAGCTTTATCCGCTTTAAAAGTACCAGAGGCGTTGACCATTTTTAACGCCAACTTACTTCATTTGTTTCAAAAAAACTACAATACCACCTAAAATTAACAAAGCTCCCAACCCAATTAAAGGTTGTGCTAACCCAATTGTTGTTCCTTGCTGATTCTCGTTGACATTTTGCTCCAGTTGAGAAATATCTACAGCCTTCCCTGTAGCCACAGTGACAAAAAACTTTAACTCAAAAGGTTTAAAACTGCCCTCAGTCACAGGTTTACCACTCAATTGCAACTGATAAGCCCCTGGTTTGGGAAAAGTAATTTCTGCCCCTGGTATACCTTCATACCGTTCAGCCTGAATAGATTTTAATCGAGGTTCAATTAAGGCTGGTTCTCCGGCTACATGAGGTTCAGCATAAATAGCCAACCGACAATTACAATCTTTTAAAGGAATTACCTTACCACCTTTTCGCGTCAGGGCAAACCAAGTTTGAGTAACTTCCCCAGCGCGGGGATTATCATTAGGTTCTAAATGGATAGTACCACCCACATCTGCGGATATTTTCACCGTGTGGGCTAAAACTTGAGTATTTGTAGCAACTATCAAACCAGATAAAATTAATAATAATAGATACCTGATTTTGCTGTTACATGGAGTATAATGAGTCAATTTACCGAGACTTATTGGGAGGAACATAAAATTTTTCTAGATGTAAATATAACCAAAAATACCGTGAACGCACTAATAATACACCAAAAATAATTATCCCCAGGAACACCGCTGCTAACTGGTTTTGCCAACCTAATCTGAAAGCACCCAGGTAATGAGAACCAATCATCACCGTATGAATAGCACTCAATAACAAAGCTGGTACACTGAGGAGATGAATTTGTCGCCAACGCTTACCTAATGACTTTTGCAGAAAGTCAAAACTTGTACAAACAGCAGGAAGCATTAATGCCAGTGCCACAGCCCCTGCACTCATCCCCCATTGAAATTCTAACTTTAAAAACCAAAAAGCGTTAAAATTCCACTCTAGAGAATGTTCAAAATGATGAATAGTATGTACCCCAGCCAGAACAAAAGCCCCAACTCCCAAAGCTCGACGGTAACGCAGAGGTGCAGACCAAAAACCATTCACAGGACGGGCAATCAATGAGAGAATTAAACAAATTAGAGCAGCGTGTCCGCTATAGTCTGTCATCGTATCCCCTGTCCGCAAGAGGGTAATAGCACCAATCATTAGAGTTAACCACCCACCCAAGCGAAATAATTGACTGCGGCGATCTTTACTCATTAAAGCCGTATAAACACTTACACCTAGCATGATGGGCAGCGTACCAATGCCAAAAGCTAACATTGTCGCTGTCGCTTGCCACAAATCCCCTGTAGCCGCAGCCTTAATTTGAGCCGCATACAAAAAACCACAGGGCATTAATCCCCAAGTCATGCCCAAAAGTGCCGGTGTCCACCATTGAGTTTGGGCAGATAACTTGAGCATGGCTACACTGAGACGGTTGTGTAAATTCCCTTTTAAGATAGGGTGTAGAAGGGGAATATGCGGTAATAAATCTGGTTTTACCTGTCCTAAACCAAACCAAATCAGCATTATGCCTGTAGTTATAGCTATCCACCGCCGCAAATCACTACCGACTCCTGCCAGTTGTCCACCTTCTACTAATACCGAACCGACTGCGCCAATAGCAGCACCAACTAAAGCGTAACTCAACATTCGCCCCAGGTTGAGTAAGGTATGAAATTTTAATTGCTGTTGCCAAGTCGGATTTTTCTGCTGCTGAGAAAGAGAAAAAGCTACTGTTAAGGGTCCACACATCCCAAAGCAATGTCCAAAACTGCCCAAGAACCCTAGCAATGTGATGAGTAATAAATCTAGCATATTCATGATGGGAACTGGCAATTGGCAAGTGGGAAAGTATACTTTTTCTTTTTACATCTCTGATCATGATGTCCATGTCAAAAGACAAGCTGTCAAACTTGGTGTAGTTTTAATATTTGATTTCCTATAGTTGGGGTTAAATCATGATCAAAAAATGGTTGTGGGTGGTGCTAGGGGTCATGATTGTTTTGATTATTGGCGGTTTTTTTCCACAATCGGAGATTGTACCGATAGTTAAAAATACTCCTGTACAGCAGCCGCAAAGCCTAGAGACACCCCGAAATGTGAATAATACTCTATTGGTTGACAGGAATCAACTTTTCGCTCATGTTCAAAAATTGAATTTTCAGCGTTATGGCAAAATGGAGCGTATCCGTACCCGTACATATATCACAAAGAAACTGCAAAAATTTGGCTGGCAACCTCAACTAGAAAAATTTCCTCAAGGTGTAAATATTTTTACCATTCTGGTTGTCAAAAATATCCGACTGGTTTGCCTGTAACCCCACCTAAGGAGTGGGGGCTGTTCTGGTTATAGATACGGCGAATTTACGTAATTCTCATTACCATCAACCTAGTGATATTCCTGAAAATATTCAAAGAGAATTTTTCACAGGTGCAGCACAAATTATTATTAATGCTACTTCTAGTTTGTTAAAATAAATTTTTTTAGAGCTAACTTTATGAAAATATTACTTGTAGAAGACGATGAACGTATTGCCAAACCCTTAGCAGAAGATTTAAAACATCAACGTTATGTTGTAGACATTGCTAAAGATGGAATTGAAGGTTGGGACTATAGTCAATCAACCCAATATGACATAATTTTATTAGATATAATGCTACCAAAGTTAGATGGAATTAGTTTATGTAAACGGTTACGATCTATTAAATATAACGCCCTAATTTTAATGCTCACAGCCAGAGATACGACAGCAGATAAAGTAATTGGACTAGATGCAGGGGCTGATGATTATTTAATTAAACCATTTGATTTAGAAGAACTAACAGCCAGAGTCCGAGCTTTATCTCGCCGAAATTTAGAAGTGCGTCCACCCATCTTAGTTTATGGTAAATTACAACTAGATCCTAGTAGTTGTCATATTAGCTATCAAGATCAAACTCTATTATTAACACCTAAAGAATATATGATTTTAGAGTATTTTATGAAAAATCCCCAGCAAGTCTTAACTCGCACATCTATTTTGAATAAATTATGGGAATTTGATAAGATTTCCGGTGAAGATACTGTCAAAACTCACATTAATAATTTACGCAAAAAATTAAAAGCCGTGGGAGCATCTGAAAAAATTATCGAAACTGTTTATGGTATCGGGTATCGTTTGGGGAGTAACTAATGCTGTGGGCAATTAAATATCGCTTATTATTCTCTTATTTATTAGTATTTGGGTCAATATTAGGAGTATTCACATCAGCAGTCAGGATTTTTGTGACTCACAGTCTTGAACAGGAAATCACCGAAAAATTAATTGATTTAGCGGAAGGTGCTGCTGCTAGTTCAGAATATATTAATGGTAAAATTAAATTAGATAATGATTTTCCTATTCAAGATATTACCAATCGTCATCAAGGTTTACAATGGTTTAATCGAGAAGGAAATCTTCTGCAACAACAAGGTGAAAATTTACCAAATTTACCTCTTGATCCTCATGTAAAAAAACAACTGCTATCGGGTAAAAATCCCATTATCGCCATTACATTACCCATAATTGGCAGCGAAGATGGTAAGCTAATCGGATATGTAAGAGCTAGTGAATCACTAGAAAATCTCAACAAAACTTTAAATAAACTTGATTGGGGTTTAGGAGGGGGTATTTGTTTTGCTTTACTGATTAGTGGTATTGGTGGAATATGGTTAACTCGTCAATCTATGCAACCAATTGAAGAAAGTTTACAAAAACTCCAACAATTTACTGCTGATGCTTCTCATGAACTCAGAGGTCCACTAATGGCAATTAAAAGTAATGCTGTTGTGGCGATTAAATATCCAGAAGCAATTCGAGAAACAGATTTAGAAAAGTTTCAGGCTATTCTCAGCGCGACAACACAAATGTCTAGTTTAACGGAAGATTTATTGCTTTTAGCGCGAACTGATATTATCCCTAATCAAGATGTAAGTTTTATTAATTTAAAAGAAATTTTAGATAAATTATATACACTATACAAACCTCAAGCGGAGGCTAAAGAAATTCAGATACAATTACAATTAGATCAAGATTTATATGTCCTTGGTGATGGTGAGCAATTAAAACGATTATTTACTAATTTATTGGAAAATGCCATTCACTATACTTCTGTACAAGGTAGAATTGAAATTACCACTCGTAGTGTAGGTTCTTATATCTACGTCAATGTCCAAGATACAGGTGTAGGAATTGCTCCAGATAATTTGGAAAAGGTTTTTGATAGATTTTGGCGAGCCGATGAATCTCGCACCTATAATTGTGGTGGTTCTGGTTTGGGTTTAGCGATCGCTCAAACTATTGCGAAAAAACACGCTGGATTAATTACTGTGAAGAGTGAATTGGGAGTTGGTAGTTGTTTTACAACACGCTTATTATCAATTTCACTATTTTCAAAATCAAGTCTTTCTAAAAATTCATCATTAAAAAGTTAGATTGGGTTTAATAATTACCCAAGCTAATTAACATGATCAAGACCAAATAATCAAATATTGCATCACCTGATCAAGTTACTTTAAACAGATGATGCAAATAGTGGATGAAAGGATAAAATACAGGGGAAAATTATTTTTTAACTGGTTTTTTTGTAGGTGTTTTGACGGCAGGTTTTTTAGCTACTGGTTTTTTGGTTGCGGGTTTTTTAGAAGTTACGGGTTTAGAAGCTGTAGGTACTCCAGGTTGACCAACCTGTGTAGATTCAGCAGCCAGAGCATTCTGGCAAATTCCACCTAAGGTTAAGAAACTAATTAAACCAAGACTGAAAATTGCTTTAGTTGTGTTTTTCATGGTGCTATCTTTCCCGATGTTGATTTTTTGCAAGACTGTTTCCTTGCCTAGTTTTAACTATAGGCAGTAAAAGTAAAGAACTCGCAAAGATTTTTAAATAGTTTAAGAAATACAGAAACATAGTCATAAACAACCCACATTCCGCACTTCATGATGAATTATTATCAATTAGCACTTGAAATATTTAAAAAAATGTACTTTTGCGCACAATAAAAAATAAAATTAAGGAAATATTCGTATATTACAAAATGAAGTGCGGAAAGTCAGATAAAAAATTACCTCCAGCTTAAAAATTGCTGGAGGCTATGAATAAAGACATTGGAATGTGGACTAGTTCGACTACGAATTTAACTTTATTTTGATATAGTTATCTCTATCTGCAGGAACGTTGAAAATTAATTCATTTCTATCTAATTGAATAAACAAAAAAGACCCCCGGTTATAGACCGAGGGATTCTGCAAGTCGGAATTATCGCACAAAGACATTCGCGTACCCAGAATAGCAATGCAACAGATGGAAAAAATGCCAAAATGCCAAAAACCATAAATCTCCGTATTTTTGCCGCTAATTACGAATATTTACTTCCTGTAAATAATCTTCTGGTTGCAAAAATACTCTACGCTCAAGGGCGTGTTTATTCGTAAGTGTGTTTTGCATTTCAAGTGTTTTCAGTGTCGCTAATTCTTGTTGTTGATTACGGAGACATAACTTTTGGGAATATTCTTGTAGTTTGACTCTTGCTTGTGCATAGACATCAGCATCTCTGGGAACTCTTTCCAGGAGTTTAATTGCCCCAAAAAAGTCACCTACAGACGCTTGATTGTGGGCTTGATATAAATAATATCCCGATCTAACTTGACGTTTTTGATTATATTCAGCTAATTTTTGTTTAACTATAGCACCAGCGGAGCTTGCCTCAGGTATTTGCTGTAAGTAATATAAAGCTGTTGAGAAGTCTCTTTCTTCAGCTTTTGCATAGGCTTTTGCTAATAGAGTTTGTGTTTGGGCTTCGATATTTACTTTTGCTTGTTCAACTAGGGGCTGGATTTTTGCTTGCCAATAGGAATTAACTGTAATTTGAGGCGCATGAGGTAATACTTCTGTCCACCGGCTTTCTTTGAAGGCTTTTTCAGCTAAAATATAATGTTCTGCGTCTTTTTGCCATTGCTTTTGCCACTCTTCAATTGAGGCTTGTGCTTCTGGATAAAGATTACTATCAAGAGGGATTGACCGAGCTAAATTAATTGCTTTTTGTAGGTCTCCAGATTGATATTTGGCTATGGCTTTATATAAAGTTTCTGTGGCTGAGTAAGCTTGAGAATTATTAAATAAAGAATATACTCCTAACCCAAGCAAAACAGAATTAATTAATAAACCTAATCGTAATCCTACTAGTAATGGTTGAGATTTCTGAGGTGTTTTTTCAATAGTTTGATAAGATAATTGAGATTCTGCTATTTGTATCTCTGCTGGGTTATTTTCCCATTTTATATGCTTGAGTACCCATAGTGCTTCATGAGCGGATTGAAACCGTTCCTGATGTTGATAACGGATCATCTGATTGAGGAAAGCAATTAAATAATCATTAATTTGGCTATCATGATCACACCAAATAATTTCATTGGTTTTGGGATCAATTTCTAATTGCAGAGGTGCAAGTCCTGTAATAGCTTGAATAGCAATTATGCCCAAAGAGTAAAGGTCGCTATTGGGTTGGGTTTGACCAATGAATTGTTCTGGAGGAATGTAACCCAAGGATGTTACAGGAATTTGATCTATGGATAATTCGGTTTCAATACTAAAATCTATTGGTTGAATTGAGCCAAAATCAATTAATACTAATCTGGCATCTATCCCTCGTCTAATGAGGTTTTCTGGTTTAATATCGCAATGAATAAAACCTTGAGAGTGAACAAATTCGAGAATATATAGGGCATCTTCTAGAAATTTGATAACGTCAATTTCACTCCATTTACCTGAGCTTTGGGAGCTAGTTGGTAGTTCTGCGGCTAAGGACTCTCCAGGAATAAATTGTTGTACTAAATAAAAACGTTTATTTTCTTCAAAGCAGGTAATTAATTCGGGAATTTGGGGATGGCGACCTAAGTGTTTGAGGGTTTCAGTTTCTGTTAAAAACCGTAGTCTGAGGTGGTCAAAATAGGAGGTAGATTGATAGTTGTTAACTTTGAGTTGTTTAACAACATATCTGGGTTTTTCTGGATGGTGCATATCTACCGCAATAAATGTTTGTCCAAACACTCCGGCACTAAGTGGTTGCACAATTTGGTAACGCTCTTGTAATAGCTTGCCGATCATTTGGTTGTTCATGATCTAATTACTCAGAAATCCTTATATATCTTTTCTGACATCGGCTGCTATTTTCCGGAATTATAGACAATAATTCAGTATGTGAAATATTCAATAATTATTTCAGTGTTTTTACTTATAATCTTCTTTGTCTACAAAGGTATCAGTTAATGGTTTGACGACTTTAGCGATCGCTTCTTGCACAAAAACTTTGATAAATTCATCCCGGCGATTAATCTGAAATTGTTGCTGGACAACTTCTGTCATCCCCCCATCACCCCAATCTTGATCATGACGAAAATATTCAATAAAACTTTTCCCAGCAATTCGGGTTAAATATGCGGCTGTCACCCCTTGAATTGCTCTTCCCACAATAAAAGTAGCCACATTCAGTTGCAAAGCCGTTGATAATAATTCAATAGCCCCTTTGACAATCCCTAAACCAGCAATAGTTTTTCCTAAAGATAGGGCTAATTCCTTGCCCCGTTCCATGTTTAAATCACAACCATAAATCCTACCAATTTCTACGACCATTTGAGCATTAACCGCCGCGGTGGCGAGTAAGTCTACCATTGGCAATGGGGTGACAGAAACCACACCTGCGCCAATCCATTGATACCGCTCAACAACTTTATCAGCTTGGCGACGACGCTGGGAATCTATCAGTTTACGGGCTTCTTCTCCTAAGCGTAAAGACTGTAAGAGGATATTGTCTGCCACTAAATCTTCACCTTCAGCGCGTAAAATGGAAGCCATACGTCGTAACAAAGGGATAATATCCGCTTCAGGTTGAAAGGTTTCGCCAGTTTCTAATTGGGCTATTTGGGGATTGGCAGCGATCGCTACCACATCATTAGTAGCAATAAAACCCCGTACTCGCTCCCGTAATCTCGCCAAGATTGATTCTATGTCAGTTTCAGTGTACAAATCTGTTTTATTCAGAACTAAGAGCGATCGCTTACCAATTTCCGCCAACCCCCGCAATGGTTCATATTCAGAACGGCGTAAATCATTATCCACCACAAATAACAACAAATCCGCCTCCGTCGCCAAAGCCCTAGCCAATTGTTCCCGTTCCGTACCCGCCACCCCCGGTTCTAAAATCCCTGGAGTATCAGTAATTAATATCTTCCGTTCCAAACCCTTCAACCGTAAACAATAGGTTTCTCCTACCTGAGTCGTGCCCATTGGTGCATTCACTTCACCAACTATCCGCCCCATAATCCCATTCACCAGGGAAGTTTTACCAGCACTACCAGTACCAAAAACAACAACCTGAATTTCCCCTCTCGCTAAATTCGCCTCAATTTCCTTAGTCCGACTCAGTAAAGCTTGGCGTGTCACCTCATCTTGAATTTGGGCTACTTGTTGACGGACTGCTTGCAAGGTAGAAGAAGCCGCATCCGATTTAGCCGCCGGAATTTGGGCAGAAGTCACCCTTTGACGTTGACGACGGGATTTTTCTTCCCCCTGCCGCAGTACCAATACATAATAAACAAAAGCAGCAATCAAACCACAAATCAGTAAAACTAGCAGTAATAATAGTAAATTACCTAACAACGGCGAATAGGACAACTGCCAGTACAATCGGGAAAGAGAATCAATTAGCCATAGGGTTAACGCCAAAATGACGATCAGGCCAACAATTAGTGTAACAATACGAGACAACGGCATGAAGGATAGAAGTTATTACCTGTATAATGTTTTTCTCAGAGAGCAAATTCAGGAGGCAGGAGAAACCCACCCTTACCCATGGTAGGATTGAAGCAAGGACGCTTTATACTGCACTTCGTGCCGCTACGCTAACGCCCTGGGCATCTTGGTATAATTCTTTCTTTAAACTGGGATTAAAACTCAGAGCTAAAGTTTCAATTGATACTCATAACCTTCTGCCTTTTTCTAAAAAGCAACAATTTTTGATAAACTAAGTAGGTTGGCGTTAAAAATTGTCGGGATTTTACGTTTCTTTACACAGTTTGGTTTTATTGTGTTCACCTACTTAATATTTCAGTGTATGTGTAGTCTTGCCTGATTGACAGTCATAATATAAACTTTATCTATGAGTTTAAACATTTTAACTCTTTTCAAAAATTATTCCCCCGCGTGAGTATCAGAAAAAAAGTTGTTCCGGGGTATAGTCTCTTCCTGGGAATATGACTTTTAGGTACATCTGGAGGGTTATTAGTAGGCAGTAGCTATTGTCAAACAGCCTCAGAAAAAGCAATATTACTTCATAAAGAAGGTCTCTTACTCGGTAACTTACAAACAAAACTTTGACAAATAGTGATACCAATTGCTCATTGATCAATATAATAATTTTGACTTTATCCCTGATTTCTAACTGTTGATGACTTGATTTTGCTGTATCATTGATAATTAGAGATATTAAAAACAACAGGAAAAAATTAATGGGGCTATTTGATCAAATTCTTGGTGCAGTTAGCAATTCCACTCAACCCGGTGGTTTGGATAATTTAGTAAATATTGCCACCACAGTTAAACAATTAGGTAATGGTGTTGGTGCAGACTCTTCCACCATGGAATCAGTTTTATCAGTTGTTGGTAAACAAATACAATCATCTTTACAGGCAAAACAAGCTACTGAGGGTAGTCAAGCCGTACAAGAACTAGTCAATCAATTTGCCGGCACTTCAGCCAATTTTGAAGCTGTAAGCAGCTTATTTTCTCCAGATAGCCAAGCACAATTGGCGGAAGAGGCCACCCAAGGTACTAACCTAGATGTGAACAAAATTCAACAGTTATTACCCACTTTAATTCCTTTAGTTTTCAGTTTCTTGCAATCTGGTGGTAGTCCATTACTCAATAAATTTCTAGATGCTGACGGTGATGGTGATGTAGACATTGCGGACGCGATTAAATTAGCTAGTAAGTTTTTAAGAATTTAAACTGACTGGAATTTTTGTTGCTGAGAATCTGCTGATACCAAATTCAGATGAAGCTGCATAGAATTAAGACTTCAAAAATAATTGACCGCAGATAAACGCAGATAATGACGGATAAATTCATTGGATTTCACGATTCTGTGCAGCCTTACATATAATTGGGATGACAAATGATAATTTTAAGAATTGTGAACAATTAACAATTGAGTTTATGAAAGCAGCCGAGGATAAAACAATAGTCCGCGAATACTTCAACTCCACGGGTTTTGATCGGTGGCGGCGCATCTATGGTGATGGTGAAGTCAACAAGGTTCAGCTAGATATTCGCACTGGACATCAACAAACTGTAGATAATGTCATCGGCTGGTTAGAAGCTGACAACAATTTACCATCATTATCAATTTGTGATGCTGGGTGTGGTGTTGGTAGTCTGAGTATTCCTCTAGCTATGAGTGGTGCTAAGGTCTATGCCAGCGACATTTCCGCCAAAATGGTATCAGAAGCTCAGGATAGGGCTGTAATGGCTTTGTCAAATACTGTAAACCCCTCTTTTACGGTACAGGATTTGGAATCTTTGGGTGGTAATTATCACACTGTTATCTGTTTGGATGTTCTGATTCATTACCCTCAAGAAAAAGTTGACGAGATGATTTCTCATCTATGTTCTTTAGCGCAATCACGAATTATTCTCAGTTTTGCGCCTAAAACTTGCTTCCTGACTATCCTCAAAAAAATCGGTACTTTCTTCCCTGGTCCAAGTAAAACCACTCGCGCTTATTTACATCCTAAAGCTGATGTGATCAAAATTCTGGAAAAAAATGGCTTTTCAGTCCAAAGACAAGCTATGACGCGAACAAAGTTTTACTTTTCCAGGTTACTAGAAGCAACTCGTACATCTGTTTAAGTTGTAAGTTACAATTAATACTTTTATATTCCCGATTTCTTTGAGAGGTCGGGAATTTTGTGGTTCACGATATCAGCCCAAAATAGCCTAAAAAAAGGCAATTAGCCACAAATTAGCCATTATGCCATTTCATAATATAATTTACTCATGTATTTTTTATGGCAATTAGTATAAATGTTCAACACATTACCTCATCGCTACATGATAGTTGTGAGTATTAATTTTACCATCCTGTTGAGGAGTATTGGATCTAGCGTTGCACAAGTATCTGATCACCTCAATCCTAGTCCCAATCCCTTACAGTTACCTTCCTTCCCGATAGAAGTAACGATTCAAAAAACTCAGCCAATTACTATACAGCAAGCCTTGGAACTAGCACGACAAAATAACTCTGAGTTAAAATTGGCCTCACAGGAGGTAGAACGCAGCCGTGCTGCCTTAATAGAGGTTCTCAATTTGGTGACGTACTCCACACACTCCCTTTCAGGTGAGTGTGGGCTTCTCAGTGACTCCTCTATGAGGACATTAACTGAGCTTTAAGACCGTGCGCCCCACGGTTCTTTGGTTTTGAGATTTGTTTTTTGTTTTGTAGGCTG
>NZ_JAQMSE010000046.1:0-15770 GCF_028330045.1 Aphanizomenon sp. CS-733/32 | reverse complement strand
ACCTCCAGCAGCAGTATCACCACCTCCAGCAGCATCACCACCGCCACCTCCAGCAGCACCACCACCACCTGTTGTACTAAGAGTCTGAACAATAGCAGCAGCCAACTGATTCACAGTAACCTGGACTTGTGGAGCCAGAGTGATCACAATAGTATTCCCCGTTGCACCGTCTGTTACAGTGACGCTAGATGAAGTTGATTCTACGGTCGCTGCTGAAACGGGAACTGTCGTAGTTGTGTCACCACCAGTAGCAGCACCACCAGCAGCAGCACCACCAGCATCACCACCACCAGCACTAACCGCCGACAGAGCACCTGCTGTGGAAACACCAGTTGTAATGGTGGCGGAAACACCAGATATGATGGGAATGGTGATAGAAGTTCCTGTTGCTGTTGTTGCTGTTACTGCTGGTGTTGTTGTTCCTCCTATCGTTGTTGTTGTTGTTGGTGTTGTTGTTGTTGTTGTCGTTGTTGTTGGCGTGGAAAACCCACTAGTTTGCGAAGCACCAGTAGCAGCGCCAGCATCAACACCGGCTGAACCTTTACTGGGACTGAAACTCTGGGCTTGGCTTGGTAACTGCCAAGCAAATAACAGCAGAGGACTCAAGCTGAGGGCAAAAATGAGATTTCTGGTTTTCAACATGATGATTATCTAAAATATGGAACTGTTTGACAATTGATGCTATAGTCACTGATTCCCTGGATATTTTTTGGCTTTAATATCCCTTGAAATTTTTATATACAAGGGTTTCAGGTTTATCGCCACGCTACTCTATCAGCAAGCCCTATTTAGGCAAGAAATTGAAACCATAACCTATACTTAGCGCAAATGTTGTGCCGCCTACACTGTTGTCTGTAAGATCCGCACCTTGGACTGTAATTGTTAAGGGTAACGTAGGCACAGGCACGAAAGAAGCACCAAGGTTTAAGCCAACTCCACTCCAGCCGAAGCCCACACCGATTTGGGGATGAACTTGGACACCTGCTCCAGCAAATACACCAGTACTGGCGTTACCTTGCCTAAAGTCACCACCTCCAACACCGAGGGAGAATGAGACTGGCATTTTATTCACAGCATCATTAGGCCTTAAAAGAGAGTAAGTTGTCACCACACCATAGACGCTGGAAGGTCTGGTCTCTTCAATACTGGCCTTAGTCTCATACTGGGCAAAGGCTTTCCAGCCAGCAGCTACACCAACTTGATTGGTTCCTTTAGCGTAGACAATGCGGTGAGCTTTTAAGTCAAAGGTGCCATTAGAGCCAAATTTTTTGATACTACCGTTGTTGAAGGATAATTCCAGACCAACTAGTTTTTGGGAATTCCCTAAACCAAAACCGACGCTAGTGCTTCCGTCTATGTCATTTATAGAGTTACCTCTATTACCAGCGGTTGCTGCTGATGCTCCCACAAACGCATCACCCATGTTAGCGCCGAAGGCACTGGGAGCAGCAAAACTGAGTCCAGGTGGGTAGGTTGGCTTAGGTTGTGCTATTTTGACTTTGATGAGGGGTTCAACTAGTAGCTCTTGGCGGATTTTATTAATATCATCCGGATTGCTGTCCGCTCTTTGTGCAATTATTTGTGGTTGTTGTTGCTCAGAAATAGATTCAACCTTTGGTTCTAATTGTGCGGCTGTGACTACTTTATCTGTGATTAATTCACTGGGTTGATTTTCAGTTACTATGTCATCTGCCGCAGATGCGGAATTAACTGAAATGATGGCAGTAATCAGCAAACTTGGTAGGGTTAGCAATAAACCCAAGTAGTAAAAGCGTTTGTAGTGATTGATTAGTATAAGAGAATGCTTTTTCATCTTCAAAATATCACTCCTCACAAGATGTTATGCAGTGGCAAGAATCCACGCTCCTGTATACAGCCATACAAGACAATTTTTGAATTTGACTGAATTAAGTAGGTGGATGTGAAATATACTGCGAACGGTTCATAGTTTAACCAAATATGAAACCCCTCTGGTAAACCTCTCCCTAACCCTCTCCTCTTAGGAGAGGGAAAAGGAATAATATTTAACACTGGAGAGGCTTTGAACTGGTTCTTTGTATGAAAAAAAGTCCAGCTTCTAGCCATTTTGGCTATAACCAAAATGTGTAACGATATGTAAATTCACCTCGATGGGTTATTATCGTTGAATTTTAGCCATTTCAAAAGCCGAAATATATTTTGATTTTTCTCCGCCCAGCTACTTAATATTCAGACGAAATACTAACCATTTTGTATATATATCTACAAAGGACTTGACCACACACTTCTTATTGTACAGGAAATGTAACTTTAAAGGCAAGCTTTACATAAGTAAATATTTTCTTTAAATTAACTACGAGTTTTTAAATATATATATAGGCTAATATTAGGCTGTAGCAAATTACTACAGCGCAGGATGTGAAAAATTGGGGAGAGTTTTTTGTAAGGGTGACAAAATAGCAGTTCTGGATTGTTTTTTCAGGAAATACTCTCAATAGTTCTTACAACTTAACTTGTGCTAAATGACTGCGGGGGTTGTAAGTGCGGATAGCCCGAATTTTTTCATAACATTCTCGTTCTTGGGGGGTGAGGTCTTTGGGGGGAGCGATCGCTACTTTGACAAATTGATCACCACGTCCACCTTTAGCTATAGGCCAACCTTTACCACGTAAGCGCAGAGATTGACCAGAACGAACTCCCGCAGGTAGCTTAACACTGACATGACCATCGGGTGTAGGTACTTCTATCGCTGCACCTAATGTGGCTTCATCAGGGGTAATTAAGACTTCGCAAACCAGATTGTCCCCTTCTATTTGGAAAAAAGTATGGGGTTGTAATTCTACCTTTAAGTATAAATCTCCCCGTTGTTGACTCATGGGGTTAATTTGGCCTTTTCCTTTCACCCGTAAACGAGTCCCAGTTTTAGCACCACCAGGAATACGCACATCAATAGTTTCGTTTCCTAAACTAAACCGTTTTTGAATACCGGAAAATGCTTCTGCAAAAGTTAAAATAATTACAGCTTCTGTATCTTGTGTGCCGCCAATACCGCTATCTGGAAAACCAAAATCGTTAAAACCGCTACCTGGTTTACCGGGAGGAGTCCGATAAGAGTAACTTTGTCGTCCGCTGCGAGGGCCTGCACCACCAAATAATTCGTTTAGGAAGTCATTAAAACTGCCGTATTGACCAAAATCAACTCCGCCCATATCCCCAGAACTACCGGGAAAACCTTGACCGGCTTGTTTCCAATATTGACCAAATTGATCATATTTTTTGCGTTTATCTGGGTCTGATAATACTTCGTAGGCTTCATTAACTTCTTTAAATTTGGCTTCAGCCTGTTTGTTATTGGGGTTAACATCAGGATGAAATTTACGGGCTAGTTTGCGAAAAGCTTGTTTAATTTCTTCTGAAGTGGCGGTTTTACTAATTCCTAATATTGCATAATAGTCTTTAAAGTCGGTTGCAGCCATCTACTAGCCTCCTATATAAGTTTACGTTATGTTTTTCTAACTTTTATTTGGTCTAATCTTAGATAAAAAGACCCTGACATCAGACTAACAAATCATTCCTATGATCAAGTGTGGTTCTTGCTGAATGGGCGATCGCAATTCCCGTACTTCTGCTATACCTGAGTTCGACATAAGATAACTTGTGGAAAACTGCCCCAAGTATGAGTCTCAAACCCTTATGATCTCGTTGAAAAAATCATAACTCCGTTCGCGTAGCGTCTCCGAAGGAGAAATTCCGAACTCCTAACACCGAACTCAGGTCTGCTATGATTAAAAGAATATAAGCTCATCTATTCCTTCTTCTACACTAGGGGGAGCATCCTGGAGTTGACGGTGCATTCGGAGAATTATATCTTGGGGAACTTGGCGAATCCGTCTTTGATTTCGCGCCAAACATAGCCAAACTGGAGTTTTTACCCAAACCCCCATAATATAACTAAAGCCATAATCACGGGCGAGGGTAATTACTTCCCGACGATTTTTCCTTTGGGCGTTGGTAGCATCAAAAATCACTTCTTGATCTGCGGTTATGGCTTGTTGTAATTGTCGTTGCAGTTCCCGCCAAATTAGCGGCCATGGTCCTTGAATTGCTTCTGATCCAAAAAGCTGCCCTCGGATAGCATCTGTGGAAATTAGCTGCATCTGAGGGCATTCTGTCAATAATTGTTTTGCTAGGGTTGATTTACCGCTACCAGGAAGACCAATTAGCAAAATTAATTTAGTCATAGGGAACAGGGAACAGGGAACAGGGAACAGGGGACAAGAAAGATAAATCATCCAATTACCAATTACCAATTACCAATTACCAATTACCAATTACCAATCACTACTAACTAAATAATTGTGCCATCAGGAATTAAAGCATTTTTGAGAACAACGACAATGCCACTACGGATGTAAAAGCCTTGCTTTTCTCTTTCTGCTTCTTGGATGTTGTCTTTATTGATAATTTTCACATTGTTACCGATGCGGGCATTTTTATCAATAATGGCACGGCGAATAATGGTGTCCGTACCAATACCAACAGGAACATCATTTTGCTCTAAACTGCATTGTCTTTCAACAGATGGTTGGTAATAGTCAGCACCCATAATCAGGGTTTCTTCAATTACCGATCCTGATTCTATGCGCGATCGCACTCCCAAAACTGAATGTTGAATCCGACAATCTTTCAAAATACAACCGTCGCCAATCATGGATTCTGTAATTTGGCAATTCAACAGTTTAGAGGGGGGTAAGTAACGAGCGCGAGTATAAATTGGCGCTGCTTCATCATAGAAACTAAAAGGAGGTAGGGGTTGCTTAGTCAGGGCTAAATTAGCCTCATAAAAAGATTCAATTGTCCCAATATCTTCCCAATAGTCGTCAAATAAGAAAGCTTGGACGTTGTGATCTTTCGCTGCATCAGGAATAATTTCCTTACCGAAATCAGTCCGTTCTAAAGATTCTTTTAGCAACTTAATCAAAACATCTTTTTTAAAGACATAAATCCCCATTGAGGCGATATATGGCTGTAATGCAGCTTGTTCCTTTGTCAACCCCAAAACGGTGGTATCAACACGCATTTGTGCTAAAGCTTCACCTTTGGGTTTTTCGCTAAAGTCAATTACCCTACCTGAATCATTAATTTTCATCAAGCCAAAGTCTGAGGCGCGACGATCATCCATGGGAATTACAGAAAGTGTAATATCAGCATTGGTATCTCTATGACGCTGGACAAACTGACGGTAATCCATGCGGTAAAGATGATCACCGGAAAGAATCAGAAATTCTTCTACATCCCAATCTTGTAACATCCAGATGTACTGACGCACAGCATCAGCCGTACCTTGGAACCAGTTGGGGTTTTCTGGGGTTTGTTGTGCTGCTAACACTTCCACAAACCCATCGCTAAACCCACTGAAGTTGTAAGCACGGGCGATGTGACGATTCAGAGAGGCTGAGTTAAATTGAGTCAAGACGTAGATTTTGAATATTTCGGAATTGATGCAGTTGCTAACAGGTATATCTATGAGACGATATTTCCCTGCTACTGGTACTGCTGGTTTGGCGCGGAGTTTGGTTAACGGATAAAGCCGAGTACCCGCACCCCCACCCAGAATAATTGCTAAAACTTTTTTCACAAAATTTCTCCCAACTGCCTTTCACTCTCATCTACAGTTTAGGACTGTATGTAACAACTGATAAAGGGAGATCAAAGAATCTTAGGGATGAATTTTTGATATGGTGGTCAATTAGCTAAAATAGAACTTATGTACTATCAAAATAGGTGGCAAGAGAGTCTAAAATGTTAAAGAGCGGTGGCGGCAAACCCGATTGTACTAAACGCAGGTAAGATATAAACCTTTGCAAAATGACAAAGAACTTAGATATATAGGGGTTTATCTCCTGCTTTACCCCTACATTTAGAATCAAACAATCAAGCCATTTTGAGTATAAGCCAAATTTAACTAAAGTTTTTTAGTTATTAAATCTTGGAAAATTACCTAGTCCGTCAGCGGGGTGGGTAATTTTTTTGAAAATATTTAAAAGATATCGAGAATATATTCCAGGACTTACACATTGATGAAGTTTATCAAATATGTAATCTGGATTTTATCTTTTGTAGGGTGCGTTAGACCTGATAATTTGACAAAAACAGATTTCCTCTATCTGACGCACCCACTCAATAAGTTATTCCCAAAGCCGAAAATAGACAATTTAGTTCATTTATATTATGGCAAATTTGTACAGTGCGTAAGTCCTAGATATTGGTTTCACACTAATATAAGTTTTTAGTTTATACTCTAAGCGACCCAAAGATCCCGCGCAAAACGCACAGAAAAGTGTCCTAATAAAATAGCAAAAAAGCACATAATTGGGTATCCCCAACGAGGATAACGTTCGAGCAATAAACCGAATGCTATTGACAGCGATATAGTACCATAAGCGTAGCGTTCCGCAGATGCTGTAATCCCAGTGTTCAAAATTAATGCTAAGGAAGAAAACCCATAGACAACTGTAACCAATGGAATTTTATTTCGTGAAAGCCATAGTAAATAAATTCCACCAAAAACTAGTATTATTTTAAATATTTCATCACCAGTTAATAACCATAGCAATAGCCATAGAAAATATAATCCATAGCGGAATTTAATATTACCTAGTTTCAAGCGAAAGACACATAAAAAACAACCACAAGTAATAATTATTAAGAATAATAATGGATGCAAAGGGTCTTTAATATAGCCAGAGTTCCAATTAGTTAAACCCACTGTAATTTGCATTAGCATCTTCCACCAACCTTCCCAAGCAAAACCTTTTGCATCTCCTCTCCATGCTTGTTGTGCATGAACGAAAGCTAAAGCATCACCAAATTTAAATTGACAATAGAGACTATAAAAAATAATACCTAGACTAGTTGTTAAACTAGCAATATAGGCTTTTATACCTCTGTGTTCTCTCCAAGAAACAAATAGGAAAGCCGGTATTAGTGCCACTCCTGGTACTCTTGTCGCAGTAGATAATACACCCCAGAAAGTTGCCCAAACATATTGTTTTTTCTCAAAAGCTTTTAATGCAGCTATGGTACACAAGAAAAATAGCCCTTCAGTGTAAATTACAGTTCCGTAAAGGGAGTAAGGACACCATGCTAAAGTAGCTGTTGCCCACTTTGCAGTACTTTTACCATAAAGTTCCTCTACCCAAAAATAAAGTATAATTAGGGCTACCAAAAATGCTATATTATTCACTAGAGTGCTGGCAACTTTAAAAGGTAAGCCAATAGTCATCAGCACACGAGTTAATAATGGAAATAAAGGAAAAAATGCTACGGTATGAATTTGCTTTACTTCACTAGAAAAATCATAGCCAGAAGTCGCAATTTTTTCATACCAAGAACTATCCCACGCGGATAAAATATCTAAATTAGACGTGGCATATACTCCATTTTCGGGGACTGGAATTAAGGGAGCAATGATTAACATAGCAATGACGATCAGAAGTCTACTAGATAACCACATTGTAATGGGAAACTTATAACTTTTTCTCATAATGATTGTTTTGAAACAGAATATAAATAATATTGTTCATCATAATTAAAGCCATTTTTAAATTCCTTAATAGGATCAATTTTTAATTCAATATTATTAGTTTCTAATGGTTTATTTAAAATTAATAATATAGACTTTGATTCTTTTTTAATCATTTGGCTAAGTTGGCTTAAAATTTCACCATGATCAACTTCTTTGCGTTGAGTAGTAAATAAGACAAAGCTACTTATTTTTTGTATTTCTGGATAATAAATCTTGCGATTAATATAACCAGAAATTGGGGACATTGTATAATCTCTACTACCGACAATAAAAATATCATTTAAATTATCTTTATATTGATCTTTAATATATACAGATGTTTCCTTGCTAGATGAAAAAGGAATAATCATGTCTCTACTAAAAGCAAATATTCCTCCTGCCATTTGCACATATAAAATGAACATAATCACAGGTAAATAATAAGGCTTTGTCCATTTAATAGCTTGGATAATATGAGTTTTCAACCTGCGGGGAAATAATTGTAAAAATAAAGATGTTTTAGAATAATAACTAGAAAGCCAAAGGCATACAATCAGTAAAATGTATAAATGTCCATAATGACGTGGAGCGCCTATAAATTTAATGTATGTGAAAACAAGAATTTCAATTGTTCCAAAGCAGTATAGAAAAAGAATAATCGGTTTTTTAATAAATGATATTGTGAAAAATCCGAAAAACATTAATGAAATAATGGAAAAGAAAAACAGGCTTAATTGTTGAGATTCACCTGGAACTAAAATAATAATATAACTATTCCAAATCCTGGCTAAAGTTTTAGTCAAGTGGTAAAAATTAAAGTTTAATATAACTCCTGATAAACCTCCAGCTAATTTACTATCTTGAGGAGGAATAAGTTGAATCAAGGAGATAGTAATTCCAGCTAAAACAATCAAACTACTTAAAACGATATCATATTTTTTGGCTAAAATAGTTTGATGTAAAGGTTTTTGTGAAATGTATTCTAATGCGAGAGTCATACTGAATGCAAAAGCTAATAATAAACAATAAGCGTTTGAATTAGCCATAAAGAATAAAACGATAGCAAGTTTAAGATAACTCTGTTTTCGGCTAGAATAGATAGTACAGAATAAGAAACATAGTAATAACCCAATTGCATAATTTCTGCTGATTAATAGGTATTCATAAAAAGGAATATAGCCCAAACAAAATAACAATTTTTGTGAATAATTAAATGGTGAATATCGAGTAAATAAATAAACGGATGCTGTAGCTAAACATAGATGAAATATTTGCATGATCACAGGGTTAGTTGTGATTTGTTTTAAGGTACTTAAACAAATATACCAAACAAAAGGATGTCCTTCATAATGAATATTATGGAATAATTCAGATAATGATTGACTATCTCTAACAATAAGCCAAACATTTAATTCATCACGCCACATAGCATGATGAAGGATAGCAGGTAAGCCAATTAAAAAAAATAAAGTAGTGAAAATTTTACTAAAAAAAATACTATTTTGAGTAATTTTTTCCCAATAAAAATTTATCTTTTTGGACAACCCTATACTAATTATTTTTCTTTCCATATAACCTCACAATTTAATTTGTACGTATTATTTTTGTAACTATTCTTATGAATACAAGTGAAATTGATTACACAAGTGTTTAGTAAAATTTTTACTATTACTAACGTAGTAAAATTTACCATACTTTGGTTAAATCTCTAATGCAACAGATGAAAAGTATTAGAAACTTAATAGATAAAAACTTAATCAATAATTATTACTGATATGCTAAACTAGCAAACATTGCTTTCTGATCAAAAATATGCAATTAATAGCAAAGCAATATTACACCCCAGAAGAATATCTGGAATTAGAAGCCACTGCTGAGTATAAAAGCGAATACATTGACGGACAAATAATTCATAAAGCTGGTGCATCTATAAATCATAACCGGATTACAGGTAATTTTTGCGCTACGCTGCATTTTGGCTTTAGATAACAAGACAAATATGAGGTTTTTAACAGTGATATGCGTCTATGGATACCCCAAAGATTAATATACACTTATCCAGATGTGATTATTATTGCAGATGAACCAATGACATTGTGTAATTAATTCTGTCTCACTACTTATTTTCCTCTATCCTACCCAAATTTCTTGAGCAAAACCTATTGCTAATTTACCAAGTAAGGTAATAAACAAACCGATAACTAAATAAGCTTGACGGGGATAACGAGATAAACAGACACCTATAGCTATATTTAGAGGAACAATTCCATAAGCAAGACGACTTAAAGAAATTGTCCCACCAGAGGCTAAAAGTAAAGCAATACCACAAAAACCATAAGCTATCATGACTGGAGTTAGTTGCTGACGGAAATACCATAAAAGGTAACTACTACCTAATATCATAGATACGTTAAGCAAATTATTTATTAATCCCTGATCAGCAATTATTAATGATAATATGATTGTCGCATAACCAGTATAGAATATCAATGGCTTGAAATATTTCCGCCAATACAATAAACAACAAGAACTAATCACAATTAAACTAAAAAATAGCGGATACCAAAAGTCTTTAATTCCGCCTTGATCATTCTCAACCCAACCAAAATACCAATTGTTGCCAAAGGGAATTTGCATGAACATATTTAACCAACCTTCCCAATCAAAACCGAAGGAAGGCCGCCATCCTTTTTGTGCAGTAATAAAAGCTAAAAAATCATGAAAGTTTAGCTGACAATACACACTAAATAGTAATAAACCTGTAGCAGATAATAGACCTGCAATGTAGGCAATTAGTGGTTTATTTTGTTTCCAAGCTGTAATTAAAAATGCGGAAATTAATGCCATACCTGTCGGGCGTGTTGCTGTAGCCATTGCCCCACAAATTGCTGTCCAAACATATTGTTTTTGATCAAAGGCACGTAAAGCCATTGTACTCAATAACAAATACAAACCTTCTGTATAAATTACTCCTGTAAATAGAGACATAGGACAGTAAGCCATAACAGCAATTGTCCAATGGGCTGCACTGATGCCACATTGTTTTTTCACCCAGGAATATAAGCAGTAAAGTGTTCCTAGAAATGCCAAATTATTGATAATTAATCCGGCTATTTCAAATGAAAAACCGAATTTCATGAAAACAAAAATGCTGACAGGAAACAGGGGAAAAAATGCCAGATTATGTTGTTTCCCATCATCAACAAATTCGTAACCTTCAGTGGATATTGCTCGATAATGGACACTATCCCAAGCATCAAAAACCCCCCAGCCAAAATGGGGCGTAATGCCATCTTGTAATGCTGGTAAATGGGGGGCAATCAATAACATAGCAGTCCAAATAAATATGCGACTTACAAGCCACATAGACGCAGGAAACAAGAAATCATCTGTCCAGATAAATTTGGCGATCGCTGTGGTGAGTGTAGATATCGCCATTTGCGCTTTAACCATAGGCTTCTGCTTTTTTCTGATTCTGAGGTAATGACAAGGTGAGTTTTAAGTAATGTTACGCATTTATGGCCAAAATAGCAAAAGTTTTGATTGGAGTTAATTGATTGTCGGAATTGCTCTTATCAACGAGTCCCAAGCCATTTATAGTTGGAATTATCTGTTAATCCTTAAAAAATTGTGAAAGCTATTACTTTACTTGGTTCTACTGGCTCAATTGGGACTCAAACCTTAGATATCGTCTCTGAACACCCCGATAAATTCCGCATTGTGGGATTGGCTGCTGGACGGAATGTGGAGCTATTCGCGGCGCAAATTCGCCAGTTTCGTCCCCAAATTGCCGCCATTTCTGCTGCTGAAAAGTTACCGGAACTCAAAGAAGCCATTAAAGACTTAAATCCTCAACCCATTTTACTGGCTGGGGAAGCGGGAGTGATAGAAGTTGCCCGTTATGGCGATTCTCAGACGGTTGTTACTGGTATTGTTGGTTGTGCGGGGTTACTGCCGACCATTGCAGCTATTGAAGCGGGCAAAGATATTGCTTTAGCAAATAAGGAAACTATCATTGCTGGCGCTCCTGTGGTGTTACCTTTGGTAGCAAAACATGGAGTGAAAATATTACCAGCAGACTCCGAACATTCGGCTATTTTTCAATGTTTGCAAGGTGTTCCTAAAGATGGTTTAAGAAAGATCTTACTGACTGCTTCTGGTGGTGCTTTTCGAGATTGGCCTGTGGACAAGTTAGCAGAGGTAAAGGTTGCTGATGCTATTAAACATCCTAATTGGTCAATGGGGCGGAAAATTACGGTAGATTCGGCAACTTTGATGAATAAGGGTTTGGAAGTAATTGAGGCTCATTATTTGTTTGGGGTAGATTACGATAACATCGAAATTGTTATTCATCCTCAAAGTATTATTCACTCGTTAATAGAATTACAAGATACTTCTGTTTTGGCTCAACTTGGTTGGCCGGATATGCGTTTACCTTTGCTTTATGCTTTATCTTGGCCAGAGCGAGTTTACACTAATTGGGAAAGATTAAATTTAGTGAAATCTGGTGATTTAACTTTCCGTGAACCAGATCATCAAAAATATCCTTGCATGGGTTTGGCTTATGCTGCGGGAAGGGCTGGTGGTTCTATGCCGGCGGTGTTGAATGCGGCTAATGAACAAGCTGTGGCGGTATTTTTAGATGAGAAAATTCACTATTTGGATATTGCTCGGTGTATTGAATTTGTGTGCGATCGCCATCAAAATGATAACACACAAAATCCCTCTTTAGATGACATTTTGGCAGCAGATAAATGGGCTAGACAAGAAGTTTTCACCGCCATGGAAAAGGTAGGAACTGAGCCACAGATAATTTCCGTTGGTTGAAAATAAATAGATACCCGACTTCTTAAAGAAGTCGGGTATCTTGTTGTGATTCAATATATTTTACATATTTTCTTGGGTATCTATTTTTGAGCAAAATTCTATTGATTCAAACCATTGCTATTGTTTAAAAATTGCTAATTCCTAGGTAAAAATCTGAAGTTTAGCTTCATCAAATACAACGCCTCGACGGGCGAAATATTTATGAATATTGATTTGCACAAATAAATCTTTGAGTTCTTCCGCAATTTCAATTGGCGGATTTCCTGATAAAGCAACTGCAATTAAATGTTCTGCACTGTGAATTTCTCCACAGTCAATTGCTAAGGTTGCTGCACTACGATATAATATTGAACGAGTTGGTTCTGCTGCAAAATTATCTGCTATTAATTCTGCTGCTAATCTTTCTTTCTCAAATGCTTGTCGGGATAATTGAGAAGCTAAATCTAAGTTACTTCTAAGTTTAGCAACTTGTGCCATTTCTGCTAAATCCATAGCTTGTTGATGTAACTCTTGAATCTGACTCATTTTTTTACAATCAAAAAAGCAATTCCATAAGCTGCCTGTTCTGTAGTATATTCACTATCGTTCCAACAGCGTAGCATTTGGTCTGTTACCTCTTGCCAATATAGGTTAAAAACAGCGGTAAATTCTCCTTGGACTGTAAGTTCTATACCCTGAATATACCCTTGATTGTTTAAACAAACAGCACAGGCTTCTGCTAATGTTGCACCAAAGGCTGGAGTAATAGCAGGTAATCCTTGTTCAAGTTTGGTAATTACCAATTCTTTCGAGTTTAAATTCATCAGTTAATCAATAATTATTTTGTGATTTGGAGTATTAAAAATGGTTAATCAACTATTTTATGGCGATAATCTGGAAGTATTGAGAAAACATATCAAAGATGAAACTGTTGATCTTTGTTATATTGATCCTCCATTTAATTCTAAACGTAATTACAATCAAATTTATAATAATATCGGCAAAGAAGACCAAGCACAAGCTCAGGCTTTTATTGATACTTGGACATGGGATGATCATGCTAATCAAGGTTTAGCAGAAATTCAAGAAAACTATTTAGGTCATTTCACTTCCCAAAGCATAGATTTAATTTCTGGTTTAACAAAGTTTTTAGGTAAGGGTAGTCTTTTATCTTATTTGGTAAGTATGACTTTACGGGTGGCAGAAATTCACAGAGTTTTGAAACCAACAGGTAGTTTTTATTTACATTGTGATCCCACCGCTTCTCATTATTTAAAGATCATTATAGATGCTATTTTTTGTTCTCAAGGTGGGGATTTTTTAAATGAAATTGTCTGGAAAAGAACTACAGCACATAATGATCCTCAGAAATTTGGTAGGATTCAGGATAGAATATTTTTCTATAGTAAAACACAGTCAAAAATATTTAATTATATAGATAATACCCATTCAGTCGAACAATTATCTCGTTATAAATATTCAGATGATAAAGGTTTATATAGAGCAGAAAATTTGACTGCTCCACACTTTTCTGAAACAAGAACAGTAGACTGGAGAGGAGTTAATCCTGGGAATAATAGACAATGGAGGTTCTCTCTGGCAAAGTTAGAAGAACTATACGAAAATGGCTATATTTTACTTCAAAAGGATGGTAGACCTAGAAAAGATGGATTAAAACAATATTTACATGAAACAAAAAGTCCTGTATTGCAAGATATTTGGACAGATATATTATTTTCTCCTACAACAAAAGAACGTTTAGGATATCCCACACAAAAACCAGAAGCATTATTAGAAAGAATTATTCAAACGAGTAGTAACGAAGGTGATATAATATTAGATGCTTACTGTGGTTGTGGAACAACAGTAGCAGTTTCACAAAAACTAAATCGTCAATGGATAGGGATTGATATTACTTATCAAAGTATTAGCTTAATTCTCAAAAGATTAGAAGATACCTTTGGTAAAGCAGTGCTAGAAACTATCAATATTAGTGGTATTCCTAAAGATATGAAATCTGCGGAAGCCTTAGCATTAAAAAAAGATGATCGCACCCGCAAAGAATTTGAAAAATGGGCAGTTTTAACCTATTCTAATAACCGTGCTACCATTAAGCAAAAAAAAGGTGCAGATAAAGGTATTGATGGTATAGCTTATTTTACAGGAGACAAAGACGAACCAGACAAGATTATTTTACAAGTGAAATCAGGAAATGTGAAATCTGGAGATATTCGAGATTTACAAGGAACAATTACTTTAGAAGGAGCAGAATTAGGAGTTTTTATTACTCTTAAACCACCGACTAAGGACATGATTAAAACTGCTAAAGAAGCAGGAATTTACAAAAGTCGCTATATGAGTCAACCTGTAGATAAAATTCAGATTGTTACCGTTCAGGAAATCATCGAAGGACAAAAACGCCTAGATATTCGTCTCAGTTTAGAGGTTTTAAAATCTGCTGAAAAACAAAGCGAAGTCAAACAAACACAGTTAGACCTTTTTGCTAATGAATAAATACAAGAACACTATTTTCTCATTTAACAGAATTTTTTGTAGCTTACTTCCTTTGTTTTTTCCCATTCCCTTGATTAGCCCTGGACTCTAATGTAAACTGTGGTATTTCCTCAAGTTCATCTTCACTCAAACAATACTGTTCACACACAAGACTTAAACGATTTCCCACAGTTGTTACTGCATTCACAGAATGAGTTAAATCACCCTGAAAGTAAATTAAAGAATTGGTTTGGGGTTGAATTTGTCCAACTTGGCGTTTTTGCGATTTTAGCACCAATTCACCTCCCTCCATGTCCTCTGGTACGCGCACATAAAGAACGCTGACAAATGCAGGTGGTTCAACGGTTTTACAATAGGAACGCAAAGACCTGTCAATATGAGGATCAACGCGAGAACCTGCTTTGAGTAGTAAAGGATTCAGATAAAAAGCATTACAATTAGGTAAAAGTGCCAAATCCAAATAAGGCTTAAAATAGGGAAATTTTTGAATAACTTCTCCTAAACCCTGACGCTGAAATACCACAGAAAAGCCTTTAGTATTTATAAAATCCCGGTTGAGGTTATTAATAGCAAAATATGGACAAGCTTGGATTTCTCCCCATAAGTCCTGGAGATATTGAAGAGGAAAGGCGTTAGGATGTTGTTGATAGTATTTCACGGTCCTTATTCTATTTCTTGAAAACACAAATTCTCTTTGAAACCATTCATCCAAGAGCGATCTATGAGATGATCATGTTGTAGTCTACCCACAACATCTTATCCTATAAGTAGGTAGACAAAAATAAATAGAACTATGTTAAGTAAGTTAACAGATTCTGAAATTGGCTCGTAGTTAGGGCTTTAGCCCTACTTTCAGGTCTAAAGACCTTACTACAAACCTTTAATTATTTACGTTACTCTACTT